>JBCBZY010000092.1:0-9125 GCA_039815115.1 Pseudomonadota bacterium
CCGCTGGAGGCCATCGCACTGGTGCTGGATCTGTTCGGGCTTGGTGGCCCGGCATGGTGGTTATGCGAGAAAGCTCTCTCTGGCCTGATCAGTCTCGCCCACTTTGTATCCTCCAGGCCCGGAGCCGTCACCTGGTTTCCGACCGTATCGCGTCTCAGCTTCGGACTGGTAGTGGCGGGAGGTCTATGGCTTTTGCTATGGAGAGAAAACTGGCGTTATGGCGGCCTGGTGCCGCTGCTTGCTGGCACCATGATGATGCTGGCTGTCAAGCCGGCTGATTTATTTATCACAGGTGACGGACGTCATCTGGCCGTGCGGATGACAGGGGAGCGTCTGGTGATGTTGCGGACCCGCAGCGGAGAATTTATTTCGGACATGATCCGGGAAAATGCCGGAGTGACCGAGGATTTCGTGCAGATGGACGACTGGCCCGGCGCCATGTGCAATATGGACAGTTGTACGATCATGATGACGGGACAAAATCGCGCATGGACGATCGTTGCCCTCAGAAGCCGGCATTATATTCCGGAAATTGCTCTCGCCGCTGCCTGTCGCCGCGCCGATATCGTGGTCAGTGAGCGACGCCTGCCGCGCAGCTGCCAGCCGCGCTGGATCAAGGCCGACAGGGCGCTGCTGTCCCGCACGGGAGGCCTGACCATGGATCTGGTGTCTGGCCGTGTGGAGTCGGTGCGCAGCCGCTCGGGCAATCATGTCTGGATGCGTTTCGCGCCGCCCTGACGTCAGTTGTAGCGACGCAATAGTCCTGCCATCTTGCCCTGAATGCGGACCTCGCCCAGCCCATAAACCTGCGGCTCATAAGCTGCATTGGCCGGATCGAGCCGTACTTGACCGGACTCCTGAAACAGATATTTGAGGGTCGCTTCTTCGTCGTGGACGAGAGCGACGACAATTTCGCCATTGCGAGCGGTTTCCGTGCGCTGGATCAGCGCATAGTCGCCATCCAGTATGCCGGCGTCGACCATCGAATCTCCGGAAACCTCGAGCGCATAATGCTCGCCCGATCCCAGCAGTGCAGCCGGAACACTCAGCGAAGACTGGCCTTCCATCGCCTCGATCGGAACGCCGGCAGCAATCCGGCCATGCAGCGGAATCTCGATAATGTCATTGGCGGCAATCGGCAGTTCTTTTGCCGGAGGTGCCGAGGGACGGGCTTCAGGAATGTTGACCACGTTGGATGCAGCAGACTGAACCAGCCCGCCTTCGGGCAGTTTCAGCACTTCCAGAGCCCGCGCCCGGTTGGGCAGGCGGCGAATGAAGTCGCGTTCTTCCAGAGCGCTGATCAGCCGGTGAATACCGGATTTGGACTTGAGTCCCAGTGCTTCCTTCATCTCTTCGAAGGAGGGAGAAACGCCGGTTTCCTTCAGTCTTTCATCAATGAAGCAGAGAAGTTCATGTTGTTTGTTCGTCAGCATGATCGTGCCTTTTCCTGTAGAACGAATAAGGAACAATTATGAAACAAAAGGTGGTAAGTCAAGCCTTAAGTGATTATCAACACCGCATTCAAATGGCGATATATGGCACGATGCTTCCCGCGGGCTGTTCCGGGGAATGGGCCGGGCGACAGAGCAGGGCGTTGGCTGCGGCGAGGATCGAGAGCTTGGCGCTATCCTGGCTGTCATAGGCGGTAATCCCACCCTGATCGACGCGTGCACGGAGGAACTGCGCCCGTTTCTCTACTGCTGGCAAATCCGTCGTGGTTATCGCGGGTTGCTTGAGCGGGATGCAGTCCTTGGCACCGGCATAGAGGCGGATCAGCGGCAGCAGGAACAGGGTTGCCGTGACAAAGGCTGATCCGGGATTTCCAGGCAGCGCCAGAACAGTTGTATCTCCCAGTTTTCCAGCCATGAGCGGTTTGCCTGGCTTCATCGCGATTTTCCAGAAATCGAGTTTGCCGCCCAGCTTTTCAAAAGCGGGTGCCACGAGGTCATGATCGCCCACAGATGCGCCGCCGATAGTCACGATGATATCGCAGTCCCGTGCGCTTTCCAGAGCCGAACAAATGGCATCCATCTGATCCGGAATACTGCTGAGACTGCGGCTGACAGCCGGCAGATTGGCAAGCATCGCTGATATCATCACGTCGTTGCTCGCGGGGATCTGGTGCATGTCGGCATGGCTTCCCGGCTGCACCAGTTCATCGCCGGTTGAGAGAATGGCGACGGTCGGGCGTTTACCGACCCCGAGTTCCCCGTGGCCCGCGATGACCGCCTGACCCAGCGCCCGCGCATCCAGGCGGGTCCCGGCCTCCAGCACTATATCACGTTGTGCGAAATCCCCGCCTGCATGGCGGACATGCCTGCCCTTGACTGGGGAGGGATCAGTGATCAGCCGGATTTCCTGCCCATTGGCTTCAACATTTTCCTGCATCACCACGGTATCGGCACCATCGGGCAAGAGCGCGCCGGTGAATATCCGGGCGGTTTCGCCAGGTTGCAGCGCCGGGCAGGGCGGGCTGCCCGCTTTGCATTCACCGGTGAGTTTCCAGGGTCCGGACCGGTCGGCGAAGCGGATGGCGTAGCCGTCCATGGCCGACATGTCGCCAGCGGGCTGGTGACGCAAGGCGGTGAGGTCGCTTGCCAGATAACGGCCGAGTGTTTGCTGTACCGGAAGGATTTCCGCGGGCAGCCTGTGGCCAAGCGCAATGACTCGTTCCTGCGCTTCCTCGAGGGGCAGCAGGGCGCCCATCAGGCGCTCCAGTCTCCGGACTTGCCACCGGTTTTCGAGAGCAGTCGGACATCGCTGATGACCATGTCCTTCTGCATCGCTTTTGACATGTCATAGATTGTGAGCAATGCGACAGAAGCTGCTGTCAGCGCTTCCATTTCAACACCGGTCTTGCCAGTCAAACGGGCCATTACCTCCACTTCAATACCTTCGTCCACAAAGGTGAATTCCACCGCAACTTTGCTGAGTGCCAGAGGATGGCAAAGCGGGATCAGGTCATGCGTCTTCTTTGCCGCCATGATCCCGGCAATACGGGCGGTGGCGAGCACATCGCCCTTCTTCACCATATTGGCCTTTATAGCGTCCAGTGTGTCCAGATTCATGGAAATCCGCCCCGTCGCCCAGGCCTCGCGAGCCGTCTCCGCCTTGGCGGAAACATCGACCATATGCGCCGCGCCGTCTCCATCGATATGCGTCAGCTTGCTCATGCCGCTTCCTTCACTCCGGTCAAAAGCAGCCGAGTGGCCGCTTCTACATCGTTCTGCCGCATCAGCGATTCTCCGACCAGAAAGCTCCGGGCCCCGCATTTTGCCAGCCGTTCGCAATCGGCATGGGTGAATATCCCGCTTTCCGAAATCATGATCCTGTTGTCAGGGACCAGTCGCGATAAGCGCTCGGTCTGTTCGAGGCTGGTTTCAAAGGTCTTCAGGTTGCGATTGTTGATACCCAGCAGCGGGGATTTCAGCCTGAGCGCGCGTTCCAGTTCCTCTTCATCATGCACCTCGACCAGTACATCAAGGTCCAGTTCAATGGCGGTAGCTTCGATTTCCTGTGCTTCATGATCATCCAGCGCAGCCATGATAATCAAAATCGCATCGGCGCCGAGAGCCCGGGATTCGGTCACTTGCCAGGGATCAACCATGAAATCCTTGCGCAGGCAAGGCAGGTTGGTAGCGGCACGCGCTGCCACCAGATATTCGTCCGCACCCTGGAAGTAAGGCGCATCGGTCAGTACAGACAGGCAGGCGGCTCCGCCAGCTTCATAGGCCTTGGCATGGGCAGGGGGCGAAAAATCCTCGCGGATCAGGCCCTTGGAGGGGCTGGCCTTTTTGATCTCTGCGATCAGCGCAAATCCCGATTTACTTAGAGACTCAAGCGCCTCAGCAAAACCACGCGGATCGGACTGTTGACCAATCTGCTCGTGCAGGTCGGCCATTGTCGCCTCCGTCTTGCGGCGGGCGACATGTTCGCGCTTGGCGTCACAGATTTCGGTCAGCTTGTTCATGTTCCGGACTTCATAGGGCGCGGGATTACTGGTTGGCAATCCAGCAATTGAGCAGGGCATTGGCGAGCCCCTTGTCAATCGCCTCGGCAGCTTCCTCGACACCATCCTGCCAGCTGTCCACTTCGCCTGCCACCATGAGGCCGGCGGCGCTGTTGAGCAGGACCGCATCGCGATAGGCAGAGGGCTCTCCCTGGAGCAATTGTCTCAGCGCTGCGGCATTAAAGGCCGCATCGCCGCCCTTGATCGCTTCTGCGGGGTGAGCGGACAAGCCCGCATCTTCCGGAGATGTACGGCTTTTGGTGATCCTTCCATTTTTCACTTCGGCAATTTGTGTCGGACCGGAAATGCTGATCTCATCCAGCCCTTCTTCGCCGGACACGATCAAGGCGTGCTCGTAGCCCAGTCGCAGGGCCGCTTCGGCATATCTGTCGATCAAGTCAGGTGACGCGACGCCGATCAGTTGCCGCTTTACCCCGGCCGGATTGCATAGCGGACCGAGCAGGTTGAAGATTGTGCGCCGTCCCAGAGCCTTGCGTATGGGCGCCAGCGGACCCAGCGCCGGATGGTGATTTGGCGCAAAGAAAAAGGCGATGCCGATTTCCTGCAGGGATTTGTCGCCGCCGGTAGCGGCTTTCGCCAGATCAAGACCCAGCGCTTCCAGTGTATCCGCCGCGCCGGACTTGCTGGAGGCCGCGCGATTGCCATGTTTTGCAAGGGGGACATCGCAAGCGGCGACGACCAGAGAGGTGGCGGTCGAGATGTTCAGACTATGACTGCCATCGCCGCCCGTACCGCAGACATCAATTGCACCTTCCGGAGCCTCCACCGTAACCATCCGGTTGCGCATCTCTGTGGCCGCAACGGCGATTTCCGTGGCGGTTTCACCGCGATCCGCCATGGTGACAAGGAAAGCGGAAATCTCTTCCGCATTGCTTTGCCCATCCAAAATGGCCGCAAATGCAATATGCGCGTCATCCGGGGACAGGGGTTGGGCAGGATCAGGTAAGTTCATGGCGTATTACGTACCGGCGATGCGGCCTTTCTGAGGATTTCTTTAGGCGGTTTCCAGCCGGTTTCCCAATTTTGGGGTCATGCCGGCAATTTTCATGAAATTGGCTAAAAGTTCGTGGCCGTGCTCCGTCGCGATGCTTTCGGGATGAAATTGCACGCCGTGGATCGGCAGACTCTCGTGCCGGAACCCCATGATCGAGCCGTCATCTGCCGTAGCATTGACGTTCAGGCAGTCCGGCATGTTTTCGACGATCAGCGAATGGTAGCGGGTGGCCACAAACGGAGAGGGCAGCTTGGCAAACACACCGCTCTGATCATGTGTGACCGGTGAGGTCTTTCCATGCATCAGGCCGCCGCGCACGACTTTGCCGCCGAAATGCTGACCGATGCTCTGATGACCCAGACACACACCCAGAAGAGGTTTGTCCGCATCGGCGCACGCAGCAACAAGATCGAGGGAAATCCCGGCCTCATTCGGAGTGCAAGGCCCAGGCGATATCAGAAACGCTTCCGCACCGGTCGCTAGCGCCTCCGAGGCCGACAGGGCGTCATTTCGCTCCACTTGTACCTCGGCACCCAGTTCCATCAGATAGTGGACCAGATTGAAGGTAAAGCTGTCATAATTGTCGATAACCAGGATCATGATGCCAGTGCCTAGTCGGAAAATTCCGTTGCGCCAAGTATTTCGACCGAGAATTGACCTCCAGAAAAGGTGTGTTAGGAGAATATATCAGGGAGACGAATCTATGGGTGTACCGGTGACTGTAACTATCGCACACAAACTGGGCGTGGCGGATGCCAAAGTGCGCATGGGCAATGGCGTGCACACACTGGGTGAATCTGTACCGGGTGCGACAGTAACCGATCATCACTGGGAAGGCGATACACTGCATTGTACGCTCGAGGCGATGGGGCAGAAAATCGGCAGCGAAATGCAGGTGCGGGAAGACGAAGTCTACGCCATTTTCGATCTGCCGCCGTTGCTCGGCATGTTCGCCAACAAGATCAAGGAAAAGCTTCAGAAAGAAGCGCCGAAAATGCTGGAATGAATTTTGTGCCCTGAGCGGCAGTTATTGTCCGAATTTCATGTCCTGAGCCTGGCGGATCGCCTCTCGGGCGGCGGCCAGCAAGGCTCCGGATTTGGCTTCGCACTCGGCCTGTTCATAGGCAGGATCGCTGTCCGCCACGATACCTGCACCCGCCTGCACATGGAGCGTGCCGTCCTTCACGATTCCCGTTCGCAATACGATACAGCTGTCCATGCTGCCATCGGGTGAGAAATAGCCAACACCACCGGCATAGGCCCCGCGCGTTTCCGGTTCGAGTTCCGCGATGATCTCGCACGCTCGGATTTTTGGTGCGCCGCTGACCGTACCGGCCGGGAATCCTGCAAAAAGCGCATCAATTGCGTCCCTGTCAGGATGAAGCTGGCCAACGACGTTGGACACGATGTGCATGACGTGGCTGTAAAATTCGACGGTGTAGCTGTCAGTGACTTCGACGCTATGCGGGGTGCTGACTCGACCGACATCGTTGCGGCCCAGATCAAGCAGCATGAGATGTTCCGCGCGTTCTTTCGGATCGGCAAGCAGGCTTTCCCGATTGGCCTTGTCTTCCGTAGCATTTTTGCCACGCGGCCGGGTTCCCGCAATTGGGCGTATCGTCACTTCTCCATTCCGAGATCGCACCAGGATTTCCGGGCTGGAACCGATGATCGCAAACCCCGGAAGGTCGAGAAAGAACAGGAACGGAGACGGATTCACACGCCGTAATGCCCGATAAAGTTCGATCGGAGGCAGAGAAAAAGGCGTTGTAAATCTCTGTGCGAGCACGACCTGAAAAATGTCGCCGGCCTCGATGTAATCCTTGGCGCGCAGAACCATGTCCCGATACCGGTCTGGCGGACATATATGATCATAGTGCAGATTTTCCGGGTCAATCGAAGAGACTTCCTGCCCGGAAGAAGGCGAGATCATACTGTCGAGCTGACGCTCCACCTCATCCAGTCTCTCGCCTGCAACAACAATCTTCTGATCCGCAGATCCGGGATTGTCAGGCCAGACAGGAGATACCAGAAACATCTCATCGGTAAGCCGGTCAAACACGACAATCACCGTTGGCCGGACGAACAGCATGTCAGGAAGTTCCAGTTCCGACTGCGGCGCACGCGGGAGTTTTTCAACCAGTCCGACAGTTTCATAGCCAAAATAGCCGACGAGGCAGGCCAGCGCATCAGGCAGGCCTTCTGGCACGTCCATCTGGCAGCGGCTGACAAGGGCCCGCAACGCCGCGAGACTTTCCTGCTCTTGCCGAACAAACGCCTGCCGGTCCGTAAGCCATGTGGCATTGATGGTGGCCTCAGCACCTTGAGCCTGGAACACAAGGTCTGGTGCGAGGCCGAGCAGGCTGTGCCGTCCGCGCGTTTCGCCGCCTTCGACCGATTCCAGCAGGAAATCGCCCCGTTCAGCCGACATCAGTTTAAGGGCGGCGGAAACGGGTGTTTCAGTATCGGCAACGCGCTTTCGCCAGATCAGCGCAGGCTGACCGGATTCGAGCGCCGCTTTTGCTTTAAGGACTCCCGCGCTTCCCGACATCAGATGTGGCCGGATACATGGGCGATCATGTCAGTTTCTGCCAACAAGCTGGTTCTTCAGCGTGTTTATCGCACCGTCGTTGCGCTCAACGCCAATATCAGCCTTCATTGCCTGGATAAACTGTTCGGTATATTCATTGCCAAAGACCTGCTGGAACTGCTGTTTCGTGGCATTCAGAAGATCCTCGCGGCTCGCGGCATCACCTTCGACAATATTCTCCAGCTGTACCACAAACCAGCCCTGATTCTGCGGGGCCCGGAGGGTTTTTGTCGTGCCTTCGGCCATGCTGAACATGAGCGTAAGTGGAGGAGGGACCTGTCCTTGCTGGCTCTGTCTCGCGATTTCGGCTCGGGTTGCCCGGATGTTATCCGGGCGTGGCAGCTGTACACCTGCTTCCGACATTGCCTGAGCCAAAGGTGTTCCTGCAGACAGTTTCTCGGCGATTTCGTCCGCAACGGTTTTGGCCTTTTTTGAACCTTCTTCGAGAATATAGTCCCGGGCCACCCGCTCCCGAATGGAATCGAGTGGAGGTGGCGCAGCAGGCGAAATCTCGGTTACGTCAAGAATAGCATATTGCTGCCCGGGCAGTATTTCCACCACCTGAGGATCCGAATCCTCTTCCATGGAGAAAGCGATTGGAAGTATTCGCTGCATCTCGGGAATCGGCCGATATTCCTGATCTTCGGGATTTTGCCCATTGGCCAGCAATTTTGGGGTTGTCTGAATAGCCAGCTCTTCTGCTGCCGCAACATCTGCGAGCGACGATCCATCCGCGAAAGCGTCTTCCATCTGTACGGTAAGTTCCGCAAGCGCTTCGTCGATTTGTTCGGCGGTGAGCACGCCGACTATTTCGGTCCGCGCCTGTTCCAGTGTCCGACCGGGATTCTGTTCAATGCCGTTGATCTTCACAACATGCCAGCCAAGCGCGCTTTGCGCGGGTTCGGACACTCCCCCATTGTCCGCTCGAAAAGCTGCATCTGCCACGGCCTGAGATGTGGAAGATGCAAATTGTGTTTTGGTGATCGATCCCACTTCGGCAGCGGAAAGTCCAACAGACTGCGCGGCAGCCGACAGGGACATTCCGCCCTTGACCGTGTCTGCCAGCGCTTCCGCCGCGGCTTCTGTCGGCAGGATGACCTGCTCGACATTGCGCATCTCGCTGGCGGCATATTGAGCCTTGTTCAGATTATAATAGCCCTGGATCTGTTCCTCCGTTGGCTTGATGCGCTCATTGAACCGGGACTTGTCAAACAGCGCGTAACTGATCGTCCGGCGCTCGGGAATTGTGTAGTTCGAGCCGTTCTGGCTGTAAAAAGCCGCCAGGGCTGCTTCAGCCGGTTCGGCCCTATCCACAAATACGGCAGAGGGGATGATAGCGATTTTACCTTCACGAGTTTCCAGCAAAAGCGAGGCATAGGGCATAATCAGTTTTTGCGGCACCGCAGTGGAAAAACCGGCAATCGGTAACAGTTGTTCGGCCAGCAGATTGCGACCGAAATCCGCTCGCAATTGTTGTTCCTTCAGACCTTGCTGCTGGAGGGCGCGCCGGA
>JBCBZY010000070.1:0-10553 GCA_039815115.1 Pseudomonadota bacterium
ATGCCATGCTGAAAACCGCTGGTCTTGCGATGCCGGGTGAGGCGGATCAGACAATCCGGCAGCTGTTTGAACTGGACGAGGTTGCTTATATAGATGTGCATAACGCGGCCCATGGCTGTTTTGTGGCGCGAGTGAAAAGGTTCGAAGCATGAGCGGGGATCAGGTGAATGGAGAAATGGCCTGGGCCGCGATGCAATCGCGGGACCGGTCATTCGATGGCAAATTTGTGACCGGCGTTTTGAGCACCGGGATCTACTGTCGTCCCAGTTGTGCCGCGCGGCATCCGAAACGGGAGAATGTCCGGTTCTTTGCCAATGCAGAGCAGGCGGAAGCGGCGGGTTTGCGGGCCTGTTTGCGCTGTCGGCCGAAAGAGGTCGCGCGCGATGATGCGGCGATCAAGGCCGTGATCGATGCAATCCGGATGGCGGAGAAGGCGCCGACGCTGGATGAATTGGCGCAGCTGACCAGTTACTCGCCAACGCATTTGCAGCGCATATTTAAACGCGAAACGGGACTGTCGCCAGCCGGTTATTCTCGGGCCTTGCGGTCTGAGCGGGTCAAGGATGCACTGGACAGCGGCGCGTCGGTGACCGAAGCGATTTATGATGCCGGCTATGGTTCGGCATCGCGATTTTACGAGGAACAGAAAATGGGCCAGAAGATGGGCCAGAAGATGGGAATGCGGCCAAGCGCATGGAAAAATGGTGGTGCAGGGATGACCATCCATTGGGCCAATGTCGAAACTTCTCTCGGTACCATGATGGTTGCTGCGACAGAAAAAGGCGTCTGTTGCCTGTCCTTCAGTGAAGGCGAGGAAGAATTGCGCGGTCGTTTTCCGAAAGCCGAACTGCAGAAAGGCGGTGAAGATTTTCAAAAGCTGCTCAATGACGTGATTGCCCAGGTCGAAACGCCGGGACGCGCGCACAATATCCCGCTTGATGTCCAGGGTACCGCCTTTCAGGAAGCGGTCTGGCAGGAACTGCAGAAAATTCCACCGGGAGAAACCCGCAGCTATGCCGATATCGCTGCGGCAATTGGGAAACCGAAAGCGGTCCGTGCGGTTGGCAGTGCCAATGGCGCGAACAATGTCGCAGTCCTCATTCCCTGCCACCGCGTCATCCGCAGCGACGGGAGCATGGGTGGCTATGCCTATGGGCTGGAGATCAAGGAGAAGCTGCTGGAAAGGGAGTAGCAGGCAGAGATTGATTTGTTATGGCGCAACTGGCCATGTAGACCGGCGCTGCTTGCAGAATATGGAATGCACTCAAAATGAAAATATATTGCTTCGGTATTTTGGCATTTTTGTTCATTGCCCAGTCTTCTGCCGGATTCGGTCGGGAGCCAACCAAGCCAGTTCCGAGAGGCGATATTGGCCGATGGGTCACAGTGGCAGACTACCCTCCCATTGCAAAACGCGAAAATCGATCTGGTGTTACTTACTATCGGGCGAGTGTTTCGTCTATTGGTCGCGTATCCCGTTGTGAGATAGTGCGTTCCAGCGGACATCGCGATTTGGATGAAAAGGCTTGCAGCCAAGTGAGGCGCATCGCGCGTTTTCGCCCGGCCATCAACGAACGTGGTCAGACTATGGCCAGCCAATTTGACGGAAAGGTCGATTGGAGCAACCTGACCCGCAAGCGCCGGTTTACGCTGGAAGAGAATCAAATGATCACAGAAGCATTTCTGGAGTACGTAAAGAGAAAAAACGAACAGAAAAGCCCCGAGTAGTTAGTTCTCCGTCTTCGTACACTCATAGACCAGCCGCTCATTCGCCTGTCCCGGCAGCTCCACGCGGATCGCGCGGACCATGTCTTCGATGTCGGACAGCATCTGGGCATCGGCGGTACAGGCCTTGTTGCCATATTTCTGGCGGATGTCACGGGCCCGGGTCATGGTCATCAGATCGAGCAGATAGCGTTCAGTGGTATATTCGGCGCGATCGGGATCGAAGCTGCTGATCGTGACCGTCTGCTCTTCGTTGGGCACGAATATCCGGGACCATCTGCCGCCGTCTCGCGCATATTGGGTCCGGCCGTTGACGCAGCCGCCCTCCGCCCATTCGAATGGCACTTCGTCGAGTTGCGAAACGGTGATCCGGCTGCGATCGGGATTGAGCCGGCAGATATATTTGCCGGGTTGGGCTTTGCCCGCTTGCGGATTTTCTTCGCCTCCGTCGGGCATCTGTTCCTTCATCGCAACCGCCACCCGGTCCTCTATTTCGGAAAAGGAGGGCCTTGCGATAAACACCAATATGGCACCGAGAAATAGCAGACCGGCACCTGCCGCAGCCGCCTTGGCCGGGTTGAGCTTTTGCTGCATCAGCAACCAGACCGCGCCACCGAGCGCAATGAGCGACAGGAACAGCATCAGTGCCGCCAGCGCCATCTGGTTCTCGCGCTCGACGATAATGTCCTGCGAGATCGATGTTCTCAGGCTCTCTTCCAGCGCTTCCCGCTCGGCTGCTTCTGCCCGGCGTGCGGCTTCGACCTTGGCGCGGGCGGCGAATTCCCGGGCCTGTTCCTCGCGCGATATTTCGGCCGAGGAGCGGCACGGTGTGGCTGCGGCATTGGCAGCGACGCCGGCCTTGCGCAAAAAGGCCATGATCTCGCGATTGGACACCGCAAAACCGAACTCGGCATCATTGCCGTCGGAGAGCGAACCGAAACTGTTCGCCCCCAGCACCCGCCCGCAATTGTCGATCAAGGGACCGCCGCTATTGCCGCTCGCAATCGGGGCGGTGTGAAGGATCGTGTCAAATTCCCGTGTCGAACGGCCACCGGAAACCGACCCGCGGGTTTTGACCGGGGACATCGGATTGATCAGGTCATCGAGATCAAGCCCCTGTGCCCGGTCCACCGAACTGGGATAGCCGACCGCGACCACGCTCGCCCCATCAGCGACCGGTCCGCTGAAAACCGTCATCGCCGGAATACGCCCGCCATCCTGAACCTGGATGAGCGCAAGATCATTGCCGGGCGAATAGGCAATCACCTTGCCGCCAAAACTCTTGCCGCCCTGGGAGGGAATGATTCCGATGACGACCGATGGCTCGCTGCGCGCGATTTCGACGACATGGGCGTTGGTGACAATCTTGTCGGGCGCGACCGCAAATCCGCTGCCATGACCGACAAAGGCCACCTTGTCGCCATCGGTTGCGGCCAGAACGACCCGGACTACTGACCGGCTGGCGGCCTGAATGTCTGCGGGGTCGGCATGAACCGGCATGGAAAACAGACCAGCGACGATCAGAATGGGAACCAGAACAAGATTTTTAATCATGATGTGCCCATGCGGGATATTGGAAGCTTTTTCAAAATGAAATTGCTGATTTGCGTTCAGACAAAGCTGTAGGGATCCACATCGACGCCCACTCGGACTGCGCGCGGCCATTCGAGGTCCTCAAGCCACTCCCGCACGAACTTCTGAAGTTCGACGGAGCGATGGGCATGGATCAGCAGGCGGTGGCGGTGGCGCCCGCGCAGCATGGCCAGAGGGGCAGGAGCGGGCCCAAAGACGGCGAAACCTTCGGCGCTGGGCGCGGTCTGACCGATCAGCCGCGCAGTCTCCATTGCCTCGGCATTATCCTCGGACGACACAATGATCGCGGCCAGTCGCGCAAATGGCGGGGCCGCTGCGGCCCGGCGAGATTCGATTTCGGCCGCGTAGAAACCGTCGCGGTCATTGTTGATAATCGCCTGGATGACCGGTGCATCGGGCATGCGGGTCTGGACATAGACATGGCCGGGCTTGCTGGCACGTCCCGCACGACCCGCAACCTGTGCAATCTGCTGAAAACTGCGCTCCGCCGCGCGGAGATCTCCGCCCTCCAGCCCGATATCGGCATCGACCACGCCCACCAGCGTCAGATTGGGGAAATGATAGCCCTTGGTGACCAGCTGGGTCCCGACCACGATATCAATCGCACCCGCTTCCATTTTGGCGACAAATTCTCCGGCCTTGGCGGGAGACCAGATTGTGTCGGAGGTAACGATGGCCGTCCGCGCTCCGGGGAACAGGGTCTTCACTTCATCGCAGATCCGTTCGACACCCGGTCCGCAGGCGACCAGCGAATCCTCGTCCCCGCATTCGGGACATTTTTCCGGCTGTGGCATGACATGGCCGCAATGATGACAGGCGAGGCGCCGGGTGAGGCGATGTTCCACCATCCATGCGGTGCAATTCGGGCAATTGATCCGGTGGCCACAGGTCCGGCACAGCGTCAGCGGGGCAAAGCCTCGGCGATTCAGGAACAATAGCGATTGTTCTCCCTTGCCGAGATTTTCCTCGAGCGCCCGAACCAGCGTCGGTGCCAGCCACGACCCTCGCGGCGGGATATCGCTGGTGAGATCAAGCGCTTCCACCTCGGGCATGCTCGCCGCGCCGAAACGGGCCGGGAGTTCAAGCAGTTCGTAATTGCCCTGTTCAACCTGATGCCGGCTCTCGATCGCCGGTGTGGCCGAAGCCAGCACGACTGGAATTTGCTCGTGCAGCCCGCGCATGACCGCAATGTCTCTGGCATGATATCGGACGCCGTCTTCCTGCTTGAAGCTGACCTCATGGGCTTCGTCGACGATGATCAGGCCGAGATCCTTGTAGGGCAGGAAAAGTGCGGAGCGGGCGCCGACCACAACCTTCGCCTGACCTTCGGCGAGGGCGCGCCAGTTTTTCTTGCGCTCCGACTGTTTCAGTCCGCTGTGCCAAGCGACGGGTTCGGCTCCGAACCGGGTACGAAAGCGATCGAGAAACGGTTCGGTCAATGCGATTTCGGGTAAAAGAACCAGCGTCTGCCGGTCCTGACGCAAGGCTTCGGCAATGGCCTCGAAATAGACCTCGGTCTTGCCTGATCCGGTGACTCCATCCAGCAAATAGGTTTTGAAAGCCCGCTGCCGAACCGCATCGGTAAGCACCGCTCCAACCCGCGTCTGATCTTCATTCAGATCAACCTTATCATGATCGGGATCCGGAAGATCTGTGGCGGCAAAGACGGGCACTTCAAACCGGTCCAGTGCGCCAGCCTTTTCCAGTCCGCGAATAACGGCGATCGATACGCCCGCGATATTCGCCAGCTCGCTGACCGTTCCCTGTTCACCCGCCAGCGCGGCCAGGGCCTTTTCCCGTTGCGGTGTCATCCGGTCGGGAACCAGTCCGTTGAGCCGGTATTCGACAATCGGGCGATCATCGGCAAAGGCCGCCCCGCTCGACAGCACCATCCGCAAAACCGCGGCCGGTGATGCCAGGTAATAGTCGGACGTCCACTCGATCAGCCGCCGGAGCGGCGCGGATATCCTTGCACCATCCCGGACTTCGCGCAGGGGACGGAGACGCTTGAAATCAATTTCTTCGGTGGGAAAGCTGTCCGCTTCCCAGACTACGCCGGGCAGCTTGCGGGGACCGAGCGGGGCCATGACTATCGAACCCGGCTCGGCGTGCATGCCTTCGGGCACCCGGTAATCGAGCGGCCCGAGGGCGGAGTTGAGAAGTATGACCCTGACTCGGTCGGATGCACGATTCATGCCCCCGGTATAGGCAGGCATTTCGGGCGCGTCATCCGTTGCGGGTGCGAAAATCAATCCCCGATCTGTCCCACAAATTATCCACAGATTTCTGCACAGTCGGACGCACCGGCAGTTTCGCCCCGATCCGAAAGGCGTTAGGCCTGTCCCGATATATCCAATTGCCAGGCTGGCATGGCCCAAGGAGCAGACAGATGAAATTTTTCGTAGATACCGCCGATACCGCCGAAATTGCTGATCTGGCGGCGACCGGCATGGTCGATGGCGTGACCACCAATCCCTCGCTGATCAAGAAGTCGGGCCGGGATATCATGGAGGTGACGAAAGAAATTTGCGGCCTGACCGACGGACCAGTGTCCGCGGAAGTCGTCGCGCTCGATCATGACAGCATGATGAAGGAAGCCGAAGTGCTGCGGAAAATTGCCGATAATGTCTGTATCAAAGTGCCGCTGACCATTGACGGTCTCAAGACCTGCAAGGCGCTGACCAGCGACGGGACGATGGTCAATGTCACGCTCTGCTTCTCGGCCAATCAGGCGCTGCTTGCGGCGAAAGCTGGAGCGAGCTTCATCTCCCCCTTTGTCGGACGGCATGATGATAACGGCTTTGACGGCATGAAGCTGATCGATGATATCCGGCTGATCTACGACAATTATGCTTATGAGACCGAAATCCTCGTTGCTTCGATCCGCCACCCGGTCCATGTGCTGGAATCTGCTCGGATCGGCGCGGATGTTGCGACCATGCCTCCGGGCGTGATCCGCGGCCTTTTCAAGCATGTCCTGACCGACAAGGGCATTGAAGGTTTCCTGGCTGACTGGAAGGACACCGGTCAGCAGATCGGCTAAGGCTCGAAGGCGACTGGCGTCAGAACCCCTTCGGCGCCGCGTCGATCACTGCGAAACTGCCACTGCGGATCTCCTGCACTTCCAGCGCTCGCTCCGAAATGCCGTCGCGGCGGAAGCGGAACACGCCGTCGAGCCCAATAAAGCCGCCCGAATCTGTCAGCTGATTGATCGGGAAGGGCGTTCCGACTTGCCAGTTCTGCGCCACTTTCACCGTCAGAAGCACTGAATCATAGCCCAGGCTGGACAGCCGGAAGGGTGCCTTGCCATAGCGACTGCGATATTTGGTCGCATATTGACCGTAGAGGCCATCGGCAACGCTCGCGAACCAGGCGCCGCGCATTGATGGAGAACCGGCGAGATTGCTGCTGGTATTCCACAGATCGGTGCCCAAAATTTTTGCCGTTTCGCTGGCATTTTTGCGGATCATTGGCGCGGCGCGGATGGCCATGGCTCCATTGTCGGCGAGCAATATGGCATCATATTCGCCATTCTGATTGAGCCGCCGGGTCGCGGCTTCCACGGAAGCGGAATCACGATTGAAATTCTGGATGGTGACAACCGTCCCGCCGGCATCCTTGACCGATTTCAGCAATGTCGAAGATGCCCGCTGGCCATAGACGCCGTTGGGGACAAGCGCGGCAAAGCGGTCCATGCCCCGGCCCTTGGCATAGGTGACAATCCGGTTGATCGACTGGGCCGGGATGTGCCCCAGCAGAAACACGTTGTTCCCGGCGACACCGGCATCATTGGAGAAACTCAGGATCGGTACACCGGCTGGCCGGGCAATATTCGCGGTGGTCACGACATTGTCGCTGAGCAGCGGACCGATGATCAGCTTGTTGCCGTCCGCAATCGCCTTGCGAGCAGCGGCGGTGATCCCCTTGGCGGTGTCATAATTGGTCATTCGGATATTTTGCGCCCTGGTGTCGAGCAGCGCCATCGTGGTGGCATTGGCCAGCGACTGGCCGACGCCGGCATTCTTGCCTGACAAGGGAACCAGCAGCGCAATCCGGTGATGGGTCTGGTCTGTCGGCAATTGGCCGGATACCGGGGGCGGGGGCGCAGTTGGCGTAGTGGTTCGTTCGCCGCCGCGCGGTACGATCGACTGACAACCGGCCAGAAAGACCAGCGATGCGATTCCGGCCCACTTTGTAAAACGCCCAAAACCCGGTTTCGTTTCGGCTTGTCCAATTGTGCGCTTGTCTGCCATGACGGTCATATGTCTGCTCCCATTCAACCCGGTCTCTATATCGTCGCCACGCCAATCGGCAACCTTGGAGATTTGTCCCGGCGGGCCGAAGCGACGCTCGAGGCAGCGGATCTGGTTTTGGTCGAAGACACAAGAGTGACCGGTAAGCTGCTCAATCACATTGGAAAAAAGTCACGGATGATGGTCTATAATGACCATAAGGGCGTGAAAGAGCGGGCCGAGATTTTGGAGGTTGCCCGATGTAAAATTGTCGCACTGGTGAGCGATGCCGGCACCCCGCTGATCTCCGACCCGGGGTACAAGCTGGTTAGTGCGGCGCGGGCGGAAGGGGTGCTGGTCACGACCGCGCCGGGTCCCAGTGCGGTGATAGCGGCGCTGACGCTTTCGGGATTGCCCAGCGACCGGTTTCTGTTTGAAGGGTTCCTGCCGTCCAAAACCAAGGCCCGGCGAGAGACGCTCGACGAACTGCAGGATCTGAAAGCGACGCTGGTCTTTTATGAGAACGGATCGCGATTGGCCGCCATGCTGAAAGACAGTCTCGAAGTCCTCGGTGATCGCGATGCGGCGGTGGTGCGCGAAATTACCAAGAAATTCGAAGAGACAGTGACAGGGTCACTATCAGATCTGGCGGAACGCTACGAGGCGGAGAAACCGAAGGGCGAGATTGTCGTCGTCATCGGACCTCCGGGAGCTGCTGCACCAGCCAGCCAGGAAGATATCGAAGCGGCGCTGAAATCCGCATTGACTCGGCTGCCCGCATCAAAAGCCGCGGGTGAGGTCGCGCGTGAATTTGGTGCAGACCGCAAGGTCCTCTACGAATTGGCCAGCAGCTGGAAGGAAAGCGGGACACCGTGAATCGCAAGCAGGCGGAGCAACGCGGGCGCAGGGCGGAGAAATTCGCGGCGACCTGGTTGCGGCTGCACGGTTGGCGCATTCTTGCGGAACGGGCGCGGACGCCGAAAGGGGAGGTGGATTTGGTCGCCCGGCGTCGGAATCTGGTGGCTTTTGTCGAGGTGAAAGCGCGGTCGAAGCAGGCGGATCTGGATCTCGCCATCGACCAGAATCGGCTGAAACGCGTCGCGGCCGCGGCCGAAATCCTGTTCTCCGAATATTGCAGCGAGGGCGAAGATGCGCGCATCGACGTGATTTTGGTTGCGCCCGGACGCCTGCCGACCCATTTGACCAATGTGTGGCACGGATTCTAAGCCCAAACTGATGGTTCGACAGGCGCGGTTAGAGCCGTTATCTGGCGATAAAACAGAAGAAAGAACAACGAAATGACCCTGAAAATCGCCGTCCAGATGGATCCCATGGAAAGCGTCAATATCGCTGGGGACAGCAGCTTCGCGCTGATGATCTCGGCGCAGAAGCGGGATCATGAGCTGTTTCACTATGATGTGAAGGATCTCACTCTTCTGGCGAATGGGCGATTGAAAACAAAGGCCCATCCGGTGATCGTGCAACAAGTCGAGGGCGACCATTATCAGTTCGGGGAGCCAGTGAATCTGGATCTCGGCAGCGATATTGACGTTGTGCTGATGCGACAGGATCCGCCATTTGACGTCGGCTATATCACGGCCACCCATTTGCTTGAGCGGATTGAAGGCGAGACGCTGGTTGTCAACAACCCGGTCTCGGTCCGCAATGCGCCCGAAAAAGTCTATGTGCTGGACTATGCGGAATATATGCCGCCAACCCTGATCACGCGTGACCTGGACGAAATTCGCGCCTTTCAGGCCGAGCATGGCGGGGTGGTAGTCAAGCCGCTGCACGGCAATGGCGGCAAGGCGATTTTCCTGGTGCCCGAAGATGGCAGTAATCTCAGCGCTCTGACCGAAATGTTCAACCAGACCTGGCCTGAGCCGCACATGATCCAGCCCTTCCTTCCCGAAGTGCAGGACGGTGACAAGCGGATCGTGCTGGTCGACGGGGAAGTTGCGGGCGCGATCAACCGCAAGCCGGGCAAGGGCGAATTCCGCTCCAATCTGGCGCAGGGCGGCTATGCCGAAGCGGCGGGCCTGACGAAGCGCGAAACAGAGATTTGCGCCGCCATGGGACCGGATCTGAAACGGCTCGGCCTGATCTTTGTCGGGATTGATGTGATCGGTGGCAAATGGCTGACCGAAATCAACGTCACTTCACCAACGGGTATTGTTGCGATTGACGCGTTTAACGGGACGGACACGTCCGGCATGATCTGGGATGCGATTGAAGGCCGGCTGAGCTGAAAAGCTAGAACTCGGTATCCGCAATCGTTGTCCGGTGTAGCAGGCGGTCATACCCGTCATAGCCGCCGGTAGCGGAATGGAGCAGGGACCGGTTGTCCCACATGACCAGCATGTCCTTTTGCCACGGGTGTGAATAGACCACATCCTCCGCACTCTGATGCGCATAATATTCCATCAGCAGCGCATCGCTTTCGGCCTGGTCCATATCCGCGAAACCGATAATATAGGCGGCGGAACTGAACAGCGCTTTCTGGCCGGTTTCGCGGTGGGTGCGCACGAACGGATGCTCGCAGGTTTCCATAGCCCGTTCGCTCGCGATGATTTTCATGCTCCGACCAGATTCCTGATCATCCGCGTCATACATGCCGCCGGGCGCGTAGCCGCGGCGAGCTGAGTGAATGGCGGTCAGCTGATCGGCCTTCTCCCGCAAATTGTCGGGCAGGCGCTCATAAGCGGCAACCTGATCGGCAAATAGCGTGTTTCCGCCATGTGGCGGAATGGTGATGCCGTAGAGCATGGTCCCGGCAGGCGGGACATCCATGAAGCTCCAGTCAGAGTGAAAGATTTCGGCGAATATCGGAGTAGTTTCATCGGCATTTCGCTGGATCGCCGCGATATGCTCATGGCCGTATATATGCCCGAAAAACGGATCCTCGCCAAAATCGCCAAAATATTGGGTGATGCGTTCGAGATCATCATCTGTCAGCTGCTGATCCGGAAAGGCAAGAACCTTGTGTTCCACCCAGTGCGCGCG
>JBCBZY010000095.1:0-9052 GCA_039815115.1 Pseudomonadota bacterium
CCCGCGCGCTGTTTTGGGCTTTGGCCCTGCCCTTGCTGTTCGGACTGGCTGGACTGTTCCAGCCCTTACTATGGGCCGGATTGCCCCTCGCCTATGGGCTGCAGATCATGCGTATGGCCTTCCGTTCGGGGCCCGGCAATTTGTTTTCCTGGCAACAGGCTGGGCTGACGATGGCGGGGAAATTTGCCGAATTGATGGGCATCGTGCGATATGCCAAACGGAAATTGCAAGGGCGTCAGGGAGGCACGATTTTCTACAAATGACCGGCAAGCTGCACGATATGGAGGAAAAGGGTACCAGCGGCGGGGCAATGCTTCCGGCCGGAACCATCGCCTATCTGACCAGCCAGTATCCGGCGGCATCGCACACCTTCATCCGCCGCGAAATCGAGCAATTGCGATCAGGCGGGCTGACCATCCGCACTTACAGCATCCGACGGCCCGAAGCAGATCTGGCGAGTCCGGCCGATCAGCAAATGCGGGATGAGACCTATTATGTCCTGAACGCGGGCCTCTGGGCCTATATCGGCAGCCATGTGCGCGCGCTGATCACGCGCCCCTTGCGCTATTTTTCTGGCTTCACCCATGCAATGCGTCACCGGGTCCCGGGACTGAAGGCGCTGATCTGGGCGCTGTTTCATTTCGCCGAGAGCATCGTTCTGGCCCGGCGGCTGGAAAAGGATGGCGTAGCGCATCTCCACAACCATTTTGCCAATAGCGCAGCCACAGTCGGCATGCTGGCATCGCGCTTCAACGGGATATCCTGGAGCCTGACATTGCACGGCATTTCCGAAACCGATTATCCCGCTGGCCTGTTGCTGGCGGACAAGATTGCCGAGGCTCGTTTTGTCGCCTGCGTATCCTGGTTTGGCCGGGCGCAGGCGATGCGGATCGTGGCGGCGAGCGAGTGGCACAAGTTTCACATCGTGCGCTGCGGCATTGCTCTCGACGAACTGCCGGAGAATGCAGGCAACAAAAATCAACACACACGCAAACAGATTGTCTGCGTGGCGCGTCTGTCCAGCGAAAAGGGGCATCCCGGTTTGCTACAGGCCTTCGCCGGTCTAGTCCGCGACGATCATGATGTCGAATTGCTGCTGGTGGGTGACGGCCCGGAACAGGATGAGATCCGCGTCCGATGCGAAGAACTGGCGCTAGGCGACCGCGTAAAGATGGCGGGGCGCTTGTCCGAACAGGATACACTGGCGGCCATTGCCGGTGCCGACATTCTGGTTCTTCCCAGCTTCATGGAAGGCCTGCCGGTGGTGCTGATGGAAGGCATGGCGCTGGGCAAACCGGTGGTCGCCAGCCGCATAGCCGGCGTGCCCGAACTGATTGATGATGAGGAAAGCGGATTGCTGTTTCATCCGGCGGACTGGGATGGTCTTCAAGAAGCGCTCGATCGGACATTGTCTGACGAAGCGGCAGCTGCCAAAAGAGCCGAGCGGGCCCGGGCCAAAATCGCACGCGAATTTGACGTCAAAATTGCAGTTTCTCCTTTACCGGCGCTCTATGCCGATGCGATGCAGACAGGCGCACGGTTGCCGGGAGGAAAAAAGGCATGATCTTTGACCAGTTTGACAGCATCAGGATCATCAACCTGCCCCACCGCACCGATCGGCGGGCAGAGATGGAAGGCGAACTGAAGCGCCTCGGCCTGCTTGACGATCCCCGGGTGGCTTTTTTCAATGCATTCCAGTTTGATGAGGCGGGTCCGTTCAGCTCTCCAGGCGCTCGCGGTGTTTATCAAAGTCATCTGGCGATATTGGAAGAAGCGGCAGCAAACGGTCACCGCGTGCTGATACTGGAGGATGACTGCGACTTTGTCCCGGACGCGGCGCTCTATGCTCCGCCGGAGGACTGGGCGATTTTCTATGGCGGATATGAAGCATCCGATCCCGACAATTTACCGGCAAGCAATATTATCGGCGCGCACATGATGGGCTTCGCACCGAATACGGCGGTGCATCTGGCCGATTATCTCAATACGCTGGAATATGAAGGCATTCATCCGCCGATTGACGGGGCCTATGTCTGGTACCGGCGCGCCTTCCCCGAGACCAGCACCCTTTTGCGGAACCGGTCATCGGCTATCAGCGACCGTCGCGTACCGATATTGCCGAGCTGAAGTTTTTTGACCGGATACCCGTGGTCCGGACCGCCGTCGCGGCGGCGCGCAAGCTGAAACGCCTGCTGCTGCGCTAATCCTCCGTTTTATGGGCAAGTCCTACCAGGACGTATCAATGCCATGCTTGCGGCAAGCCAGATCAATATAGGATCCGGGCGCTGGCGGCTTGTCAAACAGCCCAACCAGACGGCTATGCCACATATGGACCGCACAGGTGTCATCGGCCAGCATGCCCTCAACCACTTCGGCGGGCTCATAGAGCGCCCGCGCATCTTTCCAGCGTACCGGATAAAAGACCGTTGGCGGCCTGGCATGATTTTCGATGCGGTTTTTCTTGATGACATGCGTGACGAGGCCCGAGGCATATGTTCCCCATGGCATTTCATCGAGGCCGATTGGTCCGCTTGTGAGGCGTTGCCAGTAAAAGGCCAGCGACCTTTTGGGTCCAAACCATGGTGGCCGCTGATTGGGCTGCGGGATGGTATTGAGATCATGGACCATCGCTGAACCGGCCGGGGCCAGGAGCACCGCGTTATTGACCCAGCCTTCATATTCCCAGCCAAAAACATGGTCTTCGGCAAAATCAAATGGCCGGAGGAAATAGAAATCCATATCGACCCAGTAACCAAGATCCCGCGCCAGCAGCTCATAGCGCCAGAAATTGGCCCCCAGCGCAACCGACCCCGTATCCGCATAGGTCAGCAGGCGATCTCGCGGCATGACCTCGGCAGCATCGCGAAGCTCAACGCCATCCGGAACACCTTCGAGCTTGTCCGGTTCATAGGACCACAGGGTAAATTCATGGCCCGTGGCGAGGCCGGAGACCAGACACAGGCGCTCGAGATAACTGAGCTTGTTGCCGACCCAGAGTGAGTTGAGTTTTTGCAATGCCAAGGGAGACTCCGCCAATCTTGTGCGCGACCGGTCGCCTACTTGCACAACCGGGAACCCCTGTCGATGAGCTTTACCATATTGTTAAGGATATTCCTGCTATCGGCGCAGGTCAGACAGCTTGACGTGATGCTGGGCGAGTGCGAAACTTGGACGCGGAAACCATATCCATGTGATTAGGCAAGGGAATTTCCGAAAAATGTCGAAACTTCCTCAGTCAATTCGGGATATGCGAGCCCTGCGGCGAGCCCTGCGGCTCAAATGGTCCGGGGGGCGCAACGGCATCACCATTTCTGACCAGCCGGCCTTTGATCCGGAATTCGAAGCGCTGTTCCGGGATCAGATCCGGGATGTAAAATTTTACCTTGAGTTCGGATCAGGTGCCTCGACCCTTCTTGCTGCGCGCGCGGGCGTCGAGACGATCTGTGTCGAGAGCGACCTGAATTTCGCGCAAGCCGTGCGTGATGCCGTTGGCAAGGATGCACCGGTGACAGTTATTCACAGCGATATCGGGATGACGGAAGAATGGGGATATCCCGTATTTACCCGTCCGACCGCAGCACATCATGAGCGCTGGCGAAACTATACCGAGAAAGCCTTTGCCAAAGTTGCTGCCACTGGGCGTTTCCCCGACATGATTCTGGTTGATGGCCGGTTCCGCAGGGCTTGCGCACTGGCTTCCGCCTTTCATGCGCTACAGGCTGCCACCGAAACAGTCATTCATGTTGATGACTATGTCGGGCGCGATCACTATACCTCTATCGAGGACTATCTCGGGGCGCCGGAAATTACCGGGCGCACGGCCCGTTTCCAGGTAACAGCCGACACGATCCGGCGGGAGATCACGCCGGAGATCATCAACAAAGCCCACGAAGATGTCCGCTGACGGAGCGGGCGACGCTGCGCCGGCAACCCGGGATCAGATGCTGGACGGCTTTCGCGCCGTAGCAGCACTCGGTGTTGTTCTGGGGCACATCATTGCGTTCCGCTACCAGGAGGTTTTCACCGGCGATTTGGCCATTGTCGGCCGTCTGGCCAGCCCTCTGGCGGAAACCGGGGTTCATCTCTTTTTCGCGATCAGTGGCTATATCATCACCAAGCTGCTCATCCGGGAAGAGGCAAAGGCCGGCCGGGTTAATATCAAGGCCTTTTATGCCCGCCGAACAATTCGCATCTGGCCGCCATTTTTTGCATATTTAACAATAGTTTACTTTCTATCCGATCAAGGCTTTCTGGAGCAGGATGTGGTCGGTATCCTGTCAGCTGGCGCCTTTATCTGCAATACCGGCCTGACCGAGTGCGGCTGGTGGGTAGCGCATTCCTGGTCACTGGCGGTGGAAGAGCAATATTATCTCCTCTGGCCCGTACTTTTCATCGTCCTGGGATCCCGGCACAGGGCCTGGGGATTGATCGCCATCCTCGCCCTGCTGACCTTGTGGTTTCTCGCTTTCCCCCGGCAGTGGCACAGCAATGCCATCTCCTTTTCCTGCATCGCGATGGGTGCTCTTTATGCGTCCAGTCCGTCCATGCAGGACATGATCCGCAAACTGGCCAGCTGGTGGCTGTGGCTCATTGCCGTCCTCGGTGTTCTGCTGATCCCGCAATTCGCAACGCAGATCAAGGTAGAGATATTCACGCCGCCGCTGATCCTGTTCATACTGTTCGCCGCACGCGAAATCCCGCTGCTTTGTACAATTCTGGAATCCCGGCCCTTTCAGTGGATCGGTGCCGCCTCCTACAGCCTGTATCTTTGGCAGCAATTATTCCTGGCAAGTCCGGATCTGTACCTTGTGGGTTCACTGCCGATCTGGGGATTGCCGATCGCCACCGCGTTGTCGCTGTTCCTCATTGAACGCCCGGCCATCCGGATGGCGCGGCGTGCATCCGCTGCTTTGAACCGGCAACCTGAAAAACAGGCCTCCGGGCTCGCCTAGTCGGCGTAATATTTGGAATAGGCGCCCGACCCGTAGCCATAGCCATAGGGGTCTACCAGACCCCCGACATAACGGTTCAATACCGTACCCAGACAAGGGGTGGGATTAAGCAATGAAACAGTATTGTTCATCTGTTTCTTGGTGGTGATACCCTGCTCGATGACCAGCATATAGGCATCCAGATACTGGGCTATCATCAGCGTATCGTCATTGGCAAATGCCGGCGGAAGGTCGCAAATCACGATTGCATCATCCGGAAGGTTTGCAATCGCCTGCATGAGCAGTTCGAATCGCTTGCCCGCCAGCATTTCCGCCGAGTTGACCTTCACACGAAAGCAGGGAAACAGTGCCAGGTTGCTGTCATCAATACGGTGACCGACGTCCTTCAGGTCATCCGTTTTGCCTTCGAGAAATTCGCCCAGTCCCAGCTCGCCATGAATGCCGAGCGCTTCGGCCAGTGAGCCACGCCGAAGATCGAAATCAAACAGGTAGACGGTCTGATCCGCCAGTCGCGACAGAGCCGCAGCGAGATTGAGCGACAGGAATGACTTGCCGGCAGCCGGCGTCGCGGATGTCATGCCCAGAACCTTCCATTCACGGGCATCCAGCTCCTTGACCACTTGCGAACGCAGCAGGTTGAACGGACGCGAACGGATGTCATTGCCCCGGAAACCTACGACATGGTTTGCCTCCAGAGTCTCTTCATCGGGAACCAGGGCTTCCAGCTCAGCAGGTGACGGGATCACCAGCGGGCGGGAAAATTCGGTGGATTCAGTTGACGTTTCTGGCACAGGCAATTTCCTGAGAAAATGGAGAAGGGGATATTGGCGCTAAACGGCTTCGGCTGTTTTTCGTCGGAATGGCCAGAAGCTGCGAGAAGGCTTTTCCTGCCCCTGTGCCCGGATCGTCGGGACAACAACCATCGGGGGAGCGCCCAGCACGTTGGAAATGGTTTTGGGGTCGCGGATCGGCTGCATGAACAATTCGGTTCCGAATACGAGCAGAATTCCCAGTGCCATGCCGCCTCCGAGACCGGCTGCAGATAACAGCATCCAGTCGGGGGATGACGGCTTGTCCGGGATTACCGGCGGGTCGATGACCGACAGGCGCTCACCCATTTGTTCATTCTCGGCCTTAACGCCCGCCTGGGCCGCCAGCAATCTGCGGGAAACAGTCTGATATTGCTCATTCAATCCATTGAGCCGCAACTGGAGTGATTCAATTTGCTGCAGCACAAGCGGAGCCCGGGACTGTGCCGAAAGGGCCGCACTCATCCGCGCAGTGTCTGCGGCCTTGGCCGAGCGCAAGGACGCGATCTGCGTGTTGTTGAACGCAATTTGCTGGTCGATGCTGTCGACCGGGATCTTGGTAACATTCTGGTCGGCCAACTGGTTGGCTTCTGCGAGGCGCTGTCTGGCAATCACGACATCAGGATGATCATCGGAATATACGGCTCTGGCATTGGCGAGCTGTTGCTCGGCCGCAAGGACCACAGGGTCCCGGTTGGACGATTTGAGCAATTCTTCCCGCTGCGTAACGAGCTGCGAGTTTTCGCGCTGCAAGGCACCAATCTGGACGTCGTAGCTGCCACCGCCGCCAAACATCGGAAGACCTCCGCTATTGGCTAGAACGGCCCCGTTTTGGGCCTTGATTGTTGCAATCTGGTTTTCCAGAGTCTGAATCTGCACTTCGAGGCCGGCAGCCTGATCGGTGAGAAATTCTTCGGTGCTGCTGGCCTGCTGTGAATTGACGGAAGAGTCGAGCTGCAAAACCTGTTCAGTCAGGTCTTGTGCCACACTTTGCGCTTTCACGGGATCGGAATATTCATAAGCAAGCATGAACGCGATGGTCGCGTTCTGGCCGCTGCCAAGACGTGATACTTCCGCTGTCATTGGTGCGATCTCGATGGAGCCGCGCATGCTTTCGACGATTTCCGATAACGGCGTGCTGCCCCGGTCAGACTGATAGAGTTCATATTTGTTGATCAGTTCGATCAGTCCCGGGCGGCTCAGAACCTGCTGACGAATGCGCAATATCCGGCGGTCCGCAATTTCATTTGTGCCGTCACCAGCTACATCGTCCGGCAACTGGGCAGACTGCACAAGAAGAATCGCCTGTGAACGATACACGGTGGGGAGAACGAAATAAGTGATCGCACTGGCGATGATGCAAAGGATAAACGGTATGATGAAAAGCCACTTGCGTTGCCAGATGATGACAGGAATCTGGGACAGCAGGTTGCCGCCTTCAAATTCCTGATCGTCAAGACTGTCCATGTTCATCGATTATTCCCAAATCTGAATCTGACTCCGATACTGACCTGCTTGTTGGCCTCGCGACTGATGCCTTGCTGGTACGAATCGGAATAGCCTACGGATATGAAACCTGTAATACGGTCCTGGAAACGGTGATTGAATGTCGCCGATCCCCGGACATATTCAAGGGTCTCGCTAACGACCTGGGCTGGCCCCAAAACCGGATTGGATGAACGGGAATATCCCGCGCTGATGCTGAGATCATCGTTTCGCGAAAGCTTGCGCGTATAGCCCAGTCCGACAGTGGTCTGCGATCTTACGCCATCAAAAGCTGAGGGCAGGGTCTGCCGGCTTCCATTGAGACAGAAATTGCTGTTCTGGCCCTGACGGCAGAGGCTGAGTGTACCGGAAAAGTCAGTCGAATTGGTTTTTCCAAGCGGACCATTGTCCACCCGCGCAAAAGACACCCCGGCAGAACCTGACAGGGTGAAATCCGGCCCAATTTGCTGATCGAAGGTGATTGACGGCGAAATAATGCTGGAATCGCCCTGGTCCTGATTGAGATAATTGACCTGGCTCAGGCCCAGAGAGGCGCCAATCGACGTCGTATCCGACAACACTCGGGAATAGCCAACATTCTGGCTGAAGAAATTATATTCATCCTGAACGATCGCATCGCCAAACCGGACGGCACTTGCAGAGACATCCACACTGATGCTGTCCAGCTCGCTCAGACTGTGCGAGATCCCGACACCGCCTTGGAAGGTCGTGCGACGCTGATTGGTTCCGTTCAGTCCAATGTCGTCGGCAACCGGCGGCAGGAAATTGTTGTCAATGACATCCGGCGGATTGAAAAATCCGCTGTTGACTCCAACGATCGATCCGCGAAATCCCGCTCTTGCACGCAATTGGGTGCGATCAGACAGACTATGCTCGACGCTTCCATCAATACCGTATGCCGTATTGGTCCGGAAGCCTTCCTCGAATTCCTCGATACGTGCCAGACCGCGAAGATCGAATGTCGTGACGTCTTCCGTGACAATCAGGCGCGGAACAACCGTAACCGAGCCACTGACCGTCGAGTCCACCGGTCCGTTCTGGAGATAGGGGTTGGTTGACAACCCCGCACCGAGCGACACATCCGTATAGAACTGGGTTTCCGCAAGCGCAGGTGCAGGAAGAATCATGCTGCCGCTTGCCAGCGCCAAAGGAGCTGCGGATTTCATTATACTGGTCAAGGTCTATCCCTCCCTAAGGAATATGTGTCAGGGCACAATTACTGTGTCACCGGATTGAATGTCTGGAATCGCGCGTCTTGTCACTGCGTCAACGGCCCCGCGCCGCTTGAGCAGCCCCCCAAGGCGCGCCCGGATTGTTGTCAGCCCCTGCGATGTTTTCCGAATGATGGTTATTCCGTCCAGATCGGCAAACTGGCTGGGCCCTCCGGCAAGGCTCAGAGCCTCGAGCAGATTGACATAGCGTCCCGGTGTGAACCGGCCGGGCGAATTGACTTTGCCCATGATGGAAAACTGGAAACCGGCTGGCGACTGAACGGAAACGGTAACCTGCGGAACCTGTCCGCGATACTGGTTTTCCAGCCCCTTGCTGATGACAGCTTCGACTTCGTAAGGCAGCTTGCCAATCGCCTCGACCCGGCCGACAAGGGGGAAGGAAAATGTGCCGTCCGGCAGAATGGTGATGGTCCGCTGTAACCGCTCTTCGCCCCAGACATAGACTTCGATGCTGTCACCGGCATTTATGCGGTAAGCGGCTTGTCCGGACGAGGCCACGGCCGCACCGTCAGGTGTGGCAGAAGTGGTTTGCGCATTGGCGGAAAACGAAAAA
>JBCBZY010000180.1:0-5819 GCA_039815115.1 Pseudomonadota bacterium
GGCCTGCTGTTGCGGCAGATGGCTTCCAGGACACAGCTGGTATGGATCGGCTGCTTTCGGAAACGATTGGTGCCGGAATCGGTGAACCTGGAGGTGCGAGAGCAGCCGTCGACAAGCGACTGCGTCTCGCAAAATGCCCGGCAGAACCGCGAGTGGAAGGCCCGGTATTTGGTGCCGCTATCGTGCGTTGCCCGGAACTGGGCTGGCGTATCAGAGTGCCGCTTAATTTGGATGCCCGGAGCGGTTCCAGCGTGCCGAAACCCGCCAAGGCCGAAATTCTGATCCGGCGCGGACAGAATGTCATTCTGGTCTATCGCGGAGCGGGCTTTTCGCTCAGCAAGCAGATGATTGCCGATGAAAACGGCGCGATTGGCGACTTGATCGCGGTTCGGCAGGATCGCCGGAGTCCGCGGATATTGGCGGAAGTTACGGGTAACGGGCAGGTCATTTTGCCGACCCCATAAATTTTTTGTTAAAGAATCTCGGTGACCTGCCGTTATCAGGCATGTTCGAGAATATTTTTGAAGGACAAGAGCAATGAAACCGATTTCGCAACAGGGAATTTCCGCCAGTGATCTGGCCCGGAATCTTGCTGCTCCGAAAGTCGCCAAGAGCGACGCGGAGGGCGAAAAGGCCAAAACGGATCCGACTCAGCCGGTCGTGCGAAGCGTGGCAGCAGAAATTGCCAGCCAGGGTGCGCCGGTTAACGCCGAGAGAATTGCGATGATTAAAGCCGCGATTGCCGAAGGCCGCTATCCGGTGGATCCGGAGAAGATCGCCGAGCAGATGATTGCTCTGGATCTTGATAGCGGACGCGACTGATGGCTTCGCTCAACATTTCCGAATTCGAAACCGCCCAGCGCAATCTTTTGGCAGCGCTGGACGGCCATTCAGCTGACGAGATCCTGATCTGCTGCGAAGAATTGCAACAGGCATCGGATGCGTTGCGCATGAAAAATGGCGAAGCCAATGCGCCGCTGCCGCAAGAGAAAATCAGCGAGATGGAAGAACTCAATCTCGCGGCCCGCTATCGTATCCGGTTTCTGCATGACATGTGCCGCGCGCGGATGTTCATGATCGCCAATCAGAGCGACTGCGAGACCTATAGCCCTCTTTGACCGCTATCGGTTAACCCGTTGTGGATCGGGCAAAAAAACCGCAAGAAATTTCTCTCTGCATCGATAAAACTGGCACGGTAGTTGCTTTGATATTCCCACAGACAAATTTTGGGAATGATCATGGCAAATATATCGGCAGCGGGGAGCATCGGTCACGACCGCGTGACCCGGGCGATTGCCAGTTCCGCCCAGCGCACAGGCGTAGATTTCAACTATCTTCTCGGACAGGCCAAAATCGAAAGCGGCCTGGACCCGCAGGCCAAGGCCCGGACGTCCAGTGCCACGGGTCTGTTCCAGTTTATTGATCAAAGCTGGCTCGGCGTCGTCGAAAAACACGGCCACAAATATGGCCTCGACTGGGCCCGGGCGGCGATATCCCAAAACGGCAAAGGCCGGTTCCAGGTCGCCGACAGCGGGTTGAAAAGCCAGATCCTGGAATTGCGCAAGAATCCCGAAATTGCCTCATTGATGGCGGCGGAGTTTGCCTCGGACAACAAGGACTATCTCGAAGGGCGCCTCGGCAAGAGCGCCGCTCCGGTAGACTTGTATCTGGCCCATTTTCTCGGTCCTGCTGGCGCACGGAAATTCCTGTCTCTGCACGAGCGCAATCCCAATGGAGCTGCTGCGCCGCACATGATGCAGGCTGCAGGCGCCAACAAGTCGATATTCTATACCAAAGGCGGCGCTCCGCGCAGCTTTGACGAAATCCGGCAAAGATTTGCCGCCAAGCTTGAACGCTTCTCTCCAGGCGTGGAGGCCAGCCGGCCATCCACCCCGGGCGAGCAGCCTTCTCCCGTCATCAACACCGTCCAACCTGCCGACTATGTCCGGCTGGCCAGCCAGCGTGCTGCCGGTCCGGTGGCAGCCTCGACCTCGACCTCGACCTATAGTGAAAGTGCACATATGGCCTACATGCTTCTCGCCTCTCTCGGAGCGACACCCCGATGAGTAAGCTGGCTTCCAAAAAATTCGACTGGCTCGGTGGCATTCAGGCTTCCGTGCTTCCTGTGGCCACATTGATGATGGTTATTTTCATGGTGCTTCCGGTGCCGGCAACGGTGCTGGATATCGGATTCATAACCAATATCATGATCTCGCTTGCGGTCCTGATGGTGGCGCTGAATGCCAACAAACCACTTGATTTTTCAAGCTTTCCAACGGTTTTGCTGTTTGCAACACTGCTCCGTCTGGCGCTGAACGTCGCCTCGACCCGGGTTGTGCTGGTCGATGGTCATAATGGCGGGGACGCAGCCGGCAAGGTTATCGAGGCCTTTGGCAGCTTCCTGATCGGCGGCGATTATGTCGTCGGCATCTTCGTTTTCGCTATCCTGATGATCATCAATCTGGTCGTGATCACCAAAGGTGCCGGACGTGTTTCGGAAGTTTCCGCCCGATTCACTCTCGACGCATTGCCCGGCAAGCAGATGGCGATTGATGCCGATCTCAACGCCGGCCTGATGAGCCCGGAAGAAGCCAAGGAGCGGCGCCAGGATGTTGCAACAGAAGCGGATTTCTATGGTTCGATGGACGGTGCTTCGAAATTCGTCAAAGGCGATGCCATTGCCGGGGTTCTGATCCTGACCATCAATATTATCGGTGGCATCATATTGGGCACAGTCAGCCATGGCCTTTCCATCGGACAGGCGGCGGAAAGCTATATCCTGCTGTCTATCGGCGACGCTCTGGTCGCCCAGATCCCGGCACTGCTGCTCTCAATCGCAGCGGCGGCCATCGTCACCCGTGTGGCCTCGCCGCACAATCTGGCGGGTCAGATTTCCTCGCAATTCGGTCTCAGCAAGGCGTGGACGCCGGTTGCAGGCATATTGCTGATCCTGGGCATGCTGCCCGGCATGCCGCATCTGATCATTTTGCCGGCCGGCGCACTGGCCGCCTTCATTGCCTGGCGATTGCGCAAGAAGGATGATCAGCCCGCCGATGTTCCCGCTCCTGTTGAACCGGAGAATCCCAATCTGATCGAGTGGAACGACGTGTCCGAAGGCGCGCAGCTGGGTCTGGAAATCGGCTACGGACTGGTACCGCTGGTGGATGAACGCAAGGGTGAACCCCTGATGCGCCGCGTGACCGGCATAAGGCGTCAGATTTCCAAGGAACTCGGCTTCGTCATTCCGCTGGTACGCGTCACTGACAATATGGCGCTCGAGCCCAACAGCTATCGCATTACCATTGGCGGGATGATCCTCGCGGAAGACAAGATCTATCCGGATGATCTGCTGGCCCTCGACAGCGGAGATATTGAAGGCGAAATTGCTGGTCAGCCATGCAAGGATCCGACCTTCGGACTGGATGCGCTCTGGATTTCTCCGGACAAGCGCAGCGAGGCAGTGATCGCCGGCTATACGGTTGTCGATGCTTCCACTGTAGTGGCAACACATCTCAACCAGATGATCCGTCTCAATGCCAGCGAACTGTTCGGCATGGACGAAGCCCAGAAACTGCTGGAGCATCTGAAAGAAAGCGCACCGCAACTGGTCGAAGGCCTGACTCCGCAGCCGCTGTCGCTGTTCATGGTCTCGGCGATCTGCCGCTCCCTGCTGGCCGAAGGCGTGCCGCTCAAAGATTTCCGCCGGATTTGTTCGGCGATGATCGAGGCGGCCGAACCTGATGCCGACCTGCCGACGCTGGTCGAAGGGGTGCGCCAGCGGATTGGTTCGATCATTATCCAGTCGCTGGTTCCGGTGAATATGCCGCTGCCAGTGGTGACCCTGGATGGCGAACTGGAAACGCTGCTTGCCCAGGCGATGAAGGTCGGGGTGGAGGCGGAGCATCCGATTGAACCCAATCTGGCGCAGCGGATCGTCACGTCGATCGAAAATGCCGCCATGCCGATCATGGCTGAAGCGCGCAGCTTTGCGATCATCACCTCTCCGATTGCCCGCCGGGCCCTGTCCCGGCTGCTCAAACCCCGGTTCCCGGAAACCCCGGTGCTGTCCTTCCTCGAACTGCCGGATGACAAGGCAGTGGAAGTGGTGGCCAGCGTCGGAACCGGTGAACCCAACAGTCTTCCTGACCCGCAGTCCGGTCAGATGATGTCAGATTCTTGAAGAGGAAATGCGGGACATGCGTAACGTTCAACCCCAGTCACTGACCTATAATCGCAATCCGGGCGAAGCCGGACCGGAAGACCTGACAAAGCGGCACATTCCGCTGGTGCGCAAGATCGCCTGGCATGTCCACGGCCGGATGTCGAAATCGGTCGAGCTCGAGGACCTGATCCAGATTGGCATGGTCGCGCTGGTCGAGGCAGCGCAGAATTACGAGGATCGCGGCTATGGATTTGCGACCTATGCCAGCATGCGCATCCGCGGGGCGATGATCGATCACATTCGCAAGATCAGCAATATCTGCCGCTCCGCCATGGCCCTGCAGAAACAGGTCAAGGCGGCAGAACATCAATTGTCCCAGGAATTGGGACGGGCGCCTTCCGAAATCGAGATTGCGGCAGCGCTGAACATGGATATTGAAACGTTCCGCGAACAATATGACAAGGCCCAGAATATCGCGATCGACTCGATGGACGAGGTCTATTCGGACCACAATATGTGGTTTGCCGATGTCGAGGAAAAGGCGGATGACGCGCTGGAACGCAAACAGATGAAAGAGGTGCTCGCCCGGTGCATCGGCAAACTGAAGGAGCGCGAAGCCATGGTTCTGCAGCTCTATTTTGTCGAAGAGATGAACCTGGACGAGATCGGTCTGACCATGGACATCAGCGCCGGACGGGTCTGCCAGATCAAGAAAAGCGCAACCGACAAGCTGCGGCAGATGCTCGCGGGCCAATATGATGATTAGAATTTCTTCACGGTCCCCACAAAAAAAACCCCCAGCCCGAAAGGACTGGGGGTTTCTTTTCGTCTGCCCGGTGGGAACTTCCTGGAAGGCTGGTCTCAAGTACCGTCTCAGGAAGAAGCCTCCACCTCGGCGTCCGGGCTTACCTTAAAAGGGAAAGAACACCCTGCTGGCTCTGGTTCGCCTGTGCGAGCATGGCTGTGGAAGCCTGGCTCAGAATCTGGGACTTGGCCAGATTTGTGGTCTCGGCCGAGAAGTCCACATCCATGATCCGCGAACGCGATTCAGTGATGTTGGTAACCCGGTCCGTCAGGTTGCTGACCGTGGTCTGCAGACGGTTCTGGGACGCACCAAGCGTAGCCTGTGCTGTGGTAATCGTATCCAGAGCGGTACCGATGGTGGTCAGAGCCGTGTTGGCGTCTGCAACCGTGGCAACCGAGCTGGCGTTCACGCCAAGAGCGGTCGCGTCAACGTCGGTCAGAGCGATCGAAACCGTTTCCGCAGCATTGGAACCGGTCTGAATAGCCAGCGATGCGTTGGTACCGTCGAGCAGTGCAACACCGTTGAACTGGGTACGCGATGCAACATCACCGATCTGCGAGATCAGTTCACCGACTTCGGCCTGCAGGTTGGTACGGTCACCAGCAGACAGCGTGCCGTTGGCAGACTGAACAGCCAGCTCGCGCATCCGCTGCAGCATGTTGGTGATTTCGTTCATGCCGCCTTCAGCGGTCTGAGCCAGGGAAATACCGTCATTGGCATTCCGGATGGCCATGTTCAGACCACGAACTTCAGAGGTCATGCGGGTCGCAACTGCCAAACCGGCAGCATCGTCAGACGCACTGTTGATGCGGCTTCCCGTGGAGAGGCGTTCGATGGACTTTGCAAGACTCA
>JBCBZY010000012.1:0-20137 GCA_039815115.1 Pseudomonadota bacterium
ATCGAGCCGGAAGGCCCGTCCGAATTGGCTTTCATCATCCGGATCGCATGCTGACAGCCGAGCATGACACCGGTCAGGTTGATCCCGAGCAGATGGTGCCAGCTGTCGAGATCGACCTCCTCGATCGACTGTCCGATCACGATCCCCGCATTGTTGACCAAAATGTCGAGTCGTCCGAACTCCGCACCGGCTTTGTCCATAACCTCTGCCCAGCCTTCCGCGCTGGACACATCCTGTTCCATGAACAGCGCTCCAGACATGTCGGCTACGTCCTGACCGAGATCAGTCTGAACATCGGTCGACAAAACCTGTGCGCCTTCAGCGGCGAAACGCTTGACGATGGCGGCACCGATACCTGATGCGCCGCCGGTAACTATTGCCGTTTTCCCTGCCAGCCTGCCCGTCATTTCCCTTCTCCTTCATCCTATCAAATCTGGCAGAGGCGCCTTCGCGTCACCTCGCCCTATTCTGTCACTGCAAAACAGGAGCAGGCCCATGCCCACCCCCGAAGAAATGACCGAAACCGTGACAGCCTATCTGGCTGCGATCAACGCCGGGGACATGCCAGCTGTGATGGCTCTCTATTCCGACGATGCCGCGGTCGAGGATCCCGCAGGAACCGAACCCAAACGCGGTGCGCAAATTCTCGAATTTTACACCAACGCCTTTTCCGGTGGTGCCAAGGTAGAACTCACCGGTGCTGTCCGGCTCAGTGCCGAGGCTGCCGCCTTTCCGTTTCGCGCCGAGATTACCCAGCCCGACAAATCCGTGCTCGTTGTCGAAGTCATCGATATTTTCGAATTCAACGACGCGGGCAAAGTGCACAAGATGACTGCCCATTTCGGCCCGGCCAATATCACCCATCGTCCGGCCAGTTAGCACCGCGGTTCAGTAACCTGCCCGCCTGGCCAAACGGTCTGCATGAAATCCGGCATCGCCGAACATCTGCTGTGCCATGTGGACCCGCTTGAAATACAGACCGACGTCATATTCGTCCGTGACACCAATGCCGCCATGCATCTGAATGGCTTCCTTGGTCGCCAACTGGGCCGTCTGCCCGGTTTTGGCCTTGGCCATAGAGCAGACCGCGCCAGCCGCCTCGAAATCATCATCAAGCAATTGCAGAGATTTAAGCACTGCCGATTTCATCATCTCGATCTCGGTCGCGAGATGAGCTGCGCGGTGCTGGAGTCCCTGAAAGGACCCGATTTTCTGGCCGAATTGCTCGCGCTCTTTGAGATATTCTGTCGTCATATCAAAGGCCTGTTGCGACGATCCGGACATTTCGGCGGCGAGCACTGCCCGACCCGCCGACAGGATTCCTTCCAGCGCCGCATAACCCCCGCCGACTTCACCGATAATGTCATCACCCGTGACTTCCAGGCCATCGACTACAATATCGGCCGCGTTCCGGCTGTCGACCATTGGTGTTTGTGATCGCGAAATTTCCGGCGCATCGGCATCGACCAGAAACAGAGTGATGCCATCTTCGTCCGTATCTTCTCCCGAAGTCCTTGCGACGATAATCAGCTTGTCCGCGACATGACCGTCGGCGACAAAGGTTTTGGACCCGGACAGGACGTAGCCGTTGCCAGAAGTTTTCGCGGAAAAGGCAATTGTGCTGGGATTGTGGCGCGGCCCTTCGTCGACAGCGAGCGCGAATAGCTGGCTGCCGTCGCAAATCGCGCCAAGATGCTCGGCTTTCTGCTCTTCAGTACCGTATCGCTGGATCGCCGTGGCGCCCAATACGGCGGTGGAAAAAAACGGCGATGCGGTGAGGTTCTTGCCCATTCTCTCGGCCAGAACACCCGCGCCGACATAGCCGAATTCGCTGCCGCCAAATTCTGCATCGACGATGATCCCGGCCCAGCCCATTTGCGCCATGTCGTTCCAAAGTTTCCGGCAAAAACCTTCTTCCGGCTTGTTGTCCCTGACTCTTCGAAACTCGGACACCGGCGCATTTTCATCCAGAAATCCTGCTGCGGAATCCTGCAGCATTTCCTGCTCTTCGGTCAGTATAAGTGCCATGTCAGTTCCCCTCCCGTCCCGCTCAGCTCGGCAATTCCAGGACGCGCTTGGAAATAATGTTGAGCTGGACTTCGGTTGTACCCCCAAGGATCGAATAGGCGCGGTTGTACAGCCACGTATTCGCCAGACTGCCATATTCAATGCCGTCTTCGCCAATGGTGGCCGCTTTTGTGCCGCCAATGTCCATGCGCAGCTCGGTGCCTTTTTTGGTTAGTTCCGATGCGGCATATTTCAACATGGAGGACTTGGCACCCAGACCATTGCCGGCATTGGCCTCGTCATTCATCCGTTCGACGGTCAGATTATAGGCCCAGTCATCAATCTCGGCCTGTGATATCCGCTCGCGCAAGGCCGGGTCGGACAAGCGTCCAGCTTCGTCCAGTCCGATCTGATCGGCAGCAAAGCCGCCCAGGCTTTCGGGTCCGGTCGTGCCGCGCAGTGGGGACATCGTCCCCAGCATGCCGCGTTCGTGGACCAGAAGATTCTTGGCGACATCCCAGCCGCGATTGACTTCGCCGACCACCGACAGATTGTTCTCGCCATAGCTTTTCGGCACTTTGACATCGTCGAAAAATGTCTCGCAAAAAGGGGAGTGACCGGAAATCAGGATGATCGGTTTCACGGAGATGCCTTCGCTCGCCATGTCGATCAGAATGAAGGTGATGCCCTTGTGCTTCGGTGCTTCGAAATCGGTCCGTACGAGACAGAAAATCCAGTCGGAAATATCCGCATTGGACGTCCATATTTTCTGGCCATTGATCAGCCAGTGATCGCCCTTGTCCTCACATTTTGTCTTGAGCGATGCGAGATCAGACCCGGCACCGGGCTCGGAATAACCCTGGCACCAGCGGATCTCGCCGCGGGCAATGGCGCCAAGATGCTGCAATTTCTGCTCATGCGTGCCATAAGCCAGGAGAGCGGGGCCGAGCATCGAGATACCGAAATTGCTGAGCGGTTTGCGCGCGTTGATCCGCATGCGTTCCTCGTCGAGGATCTTGGCCTGATCAGCAGAAAGGCCCGCCCCGCCATATTCCTTCGGCCAGGTTGGCACGGTATAACCCTTGGCCAGTGCCCGCTCGAACCAGAGCTGCTGGGCTTCGGACTGGAACGTCCACTGGCGGCCGCCCCAGCACTGATTCTCCGCCGTGATATCTCCGTCCCGCATCTCTTCGGGGCAGTTTTCTGCGAGCCAGGCTCTGGTCTCTGTGCGGAATTCTTCCAGTTCGGTCATATGCTGCTTTCCTGTAACCCCATTGTCATATTGCAGACAAAGCCGCGCTGGCACTGCGTAAATAGTTAGCCAGCCCAGTCGCCGCCCTCGCGCCGCGCGTCTAGTCGAGACGCAGCAGCTGCTTTCCGAAATTCTGCCCGGCGAACAGGCGCTTCAGGGTTGATGGAACATTGTCGAAGCCTTCCTGAATATCCTCCTTGAAGGTAATCTTGCCCTCCTTGATCCATTGCCGCATCCGCTTTTGCGCTTCCGGATATTCGCTCATGTAATCAAGAACAATGAACCCGGACATGCTCGCCCGCTTGAAGATCAGGTTGAAATAGTTTTCGGGACCGGCCGGCATGTCCCCCTGTTCGTAGCGCGAAATTCCGCCACAAATAGCAACCCGTGCATGCATCGCCAGATGCGCCAGCGCGTCGTTCAGGATCTTTCCGCCAACATTTTCGTAAAAGACATTGATCGACAGGTTGCAATGTTCCTTGAGACCGGCGCGAACATCTTCATTCTTGTAGTCGATCGCGACATCATAACCGACATCATCGGTCAGCCATTTGCACTTTTCCTCGCCGCCCGCGATGCCAATGGTCCGGCATCCGGCGATTTTCGCAATCTGCCCAACCATCGATCCGGTCGCCCCGGCTGCGCCGGACACCACGACCGTGTCACCGGGCTGCGGCCGACCATGTTTGAGCAAGCCGAAATAGGCCGTCATCCCCGTCGTGCCCAATGCGCCGAGGTTGGCAGCGAGCAGTTCATCATCCGGCACCTTGTTGAGCTCTCCGCCGGGAACATGCGCATAATCCTGCCAGCGCAACATGCCCATCACCTTGTCGCCTGCGGCAAAGCCGGGGTGGCGCGATTCGATGACCGTTCCGATGCCGCTGCCCCGCATGACTTCGCCGATTTCCGTCGGGGCCACATAGCCGCCGATATTTTCCATCCAGCCTTTCTGCGCCGGATCAAACCCCAGAATCTCGTTCTTCACCAGGACATGGCCTTCGGCGCATTCAGGCACGGGTGTTGTGACTTTCTTGAAGTCATCATCCACCAGTCCCCGTCCCTTGGGGCGCCCGTTGATCAGCCATTGCCTGTTGTCGGTCATCTTGCTCTCCGTTCTCTTCATTGCCCGGTTTGGGAATTGACGGCCTGATAGAACAGTCATGCGCGTCCGGATAACTGCCAGCTTTGATAGCTCTGGAGGGCTGGAAAATTGTCCGGCCTGTGGCATACCCGCTGTATGAAGAAGATTCTCCTCTCCCTGTTTTTCATTATATTGCTCGCAATTGGTGCGGGCGCGCTGACCAGGCAAGCGATGGGCTGGAACGATGGCATGGCTCAAGCTCGTTCTGAAATTCACGCGACAACTCTGGATGGGAAACTCTATATCGCAGGCGGCATCGGGCTGTTTCGGGTCCTCGACAGCTGCGAGGTCCTCGATCTGACGATGGACATTTGGGAGGGTTGTGGCGCCCTGCCCCGTCCATTGCATCATGTCGCCATGGCTTCCGATGACACGCATGTCTACGCGTCGGGCGGTTATATATCCCTGCCGTTCAATGCCGACCCGGAGCCTGGCCTGTTTCGCCTCAATCCGGAATCAGGCGAATGGACCGAAATAAGCAAACTGCCGCATCCGATTGGCCAGCATGCGATGACCCACTTTGGCGGCGGCTTGTATCTCATAGGTGGTCAGGATAGCGGCCGAGATCTCGATACAGTTTGGCGTTATGACATAGCCGCGGACCGGTGGGACGCCATGGCTCAAATGCCCACGGCGCGCCATTCGCATGCTATCGCCAGAAATGGCTCGAAGCTCTATGTTACTGGTGGGCGCAGCGCCGAACTGGGCACCGAAATCGGATTGATAGAAATATATGACTTGGCCGAAAATAGCTGGGAAAACGGGCCCGATATGCCGATCGGCCGAGGCGGTCACGGGGCTGCAGTGGCAGCGGGTCGCTTGCACATCCTGGGGGGAGAATCGCTCACCGTGGGCCGGTTGCTACCCGAACATGATATCCTCGATCTGACAACAGGCACCTGGACTTCCGGTCCGGAAATGGTCCAGCCGAGACATGGGTTTGCGATCGGCGAGTCGGCGGGACAAGGCGGTCTGACGATCATCGGCGGTGGTGCGCGGGTCGGAATCGAGACCATATATTCGGTGACAGGCACGGTACAACGAGTTGGTCTGGAATAGGGCAGAAGGCCGCACGGGGAGGAAAAGGAACATGCGAACAAACGATCAAGAGGGCGTGCTGCTCTATGCTTTCACCTGCGGCCACATCACGCTTCCGATGAGCTTCTTCCTCGATGGCGAACCGGGCAAGGCAATGGTCCCGGCCTGCGTCTTCCTGATCGATCATCCCGAAGGCCTGGTGCTCTTTGACACCGGCTTCAGTGACCGGTTCGTGGGCATGGAAAAAGGGCTCGGCAAGATTGTCGACATGCCGGAAGGGGCAAGCATCGCCGACCGGCTGAGAGCGATGGATGTGGATCCTGACCGGATAGACTATGTCATCAATTCCCACCTCCATGTCGATCATGCCGGCGGCAATCATCTGCTGCCCAACGCAACAATCATTGTACAGACACCCGAATGGGATTTTGGCCTGAGCGGCGAGGACAGCGCCTATGACAAGGTGGATTTCGATCTCGGGCAACCAGTGAAGCGAATTGATGGCGAGCATGACCTGTTCGGAGACGGCAGCATTGTGATCTTTTCGACCGCTGGCCACACGCCCGGGCATCAGTCCGTGCGGGTCCGGACTGCCACCGGAGAGGCGGTACTCGCCGCCGATTGCTGCAACATGCGGCGATCACTGGACGAAATGCACCTGCCCGATCACTGCTACAATGTGGATCAGTATCGCGGTTCACTGGAGACCTTGTCCCGTCTGCGCCGTGCCGGAGCGCGAATATTCTACGGTCATGATCCCGAGTTCTGGGCGCAAATTCCGCAGGCACAGGAGCTCAGTCTCGATAGCTTGCCCGCCGCCTGAAAAGGGGCTTTGCCGCTCGTCACTCCCTATAACAATAGTGGTGATGGAAGCGCTCTGCGCTATGAAGATTTGCAAGCGAACGCCCCGGAGAGGGCAGCCACTAAAGGAGCGAAGCCTTGAGCAACACACAGATGGCAGACAAAGACGTTCTGCTCGATATTTTCACCCGCGCAGACCTGATCATGCAGTCCGACCGACGGTTCCGCAAAATGATTGGCGCCGGTCAGCTGCAGATCGTCTATTATCCCGTGCGCGGCCAGGAAGTCGTGTCGGCGGCAATGATGGCAGCGATCAACCAGGATGACTATCTCGTCACCATCTATCGCGGGCTGCATGATCAGCTGGCCAAGGGCATTCCGTCCAAGGACCTGTGGGCCGAATTTGCCGGCAAGGTGACCGGCACCTGCAAGGGCAAGGGTGGGCCGATGCATATCACTCATCCCGAAACCGGCGTGATGGTAACCACCGGCATCGTCGGATCCGGTATTCCCATTGCCAACGGCCTGGGACTGGCGAGCCAGTTGGAAAAAGACAACAAGGTCACGGTCTGCTGCTTCGGCGACGGCGCATCGAATATCGGGGCCTTCCACGAAGGGCTCAACATGGCCCAGATCTGGGATCTTCCGGTGATTTTCCTGTGCCAGAACAATCATTATGGCGAGCATACCCATATGCGCGACACCACCGGCTCGGAAACGATCAAGCAACGGGGTGAAGGCCTCGGCATGCGTTCGGTGCGGGTTAACGGCAATGACGCCAGCGAAATGTATGCCGCGGCGAAGGAAGCCGTGGACCATGCCCGTGCCGGCAACGGACCGACCCTGATCGAAGCGATGACGTTCCGCTTCCACGGGCACCTGCTCGGCGATACCAGCCATTATATTCCGAAAGAGGAAATGGAGCAGGCGAAGAAGGACGATCCGATGCCGATCCTGCGTCAGCAATTGCTCGATATTCAGGTCAGCGAAGCGGATATTGCAGCAATCGAGGCCAAGAACACCGCCACCATTGACGAGGCAGCGCAATTTGCCCTCGACAGCGATTATCCCTCCGGAGACGAATATAGGATCGATGTCCTCGATGTGGAGATTGCGGCATGAGCGACGAGAAACCACAGGAAATCATGTTCGCCCAGGCCTGCAACATGGCCATGGCAAAAGCGATGGCGGATGACGACAAGGTCATTCTGCTCGGCGAGGATATCGCCGACAAGGAAGGCGGCGGCGTGTTCAAGGTCACCGCTGGCCTGTCCGAAAAATATGGCACCGATCGCGTGCGCTCGACCCCCATTTCCGAACAGGCAATTGTCGGAGCCGCGGTCGGCTCGGCGCTGGTCGGTTACCGCCCAGTCGCCGAAATCATGCTGATGAATTTCATCACCGTAGCGATGGACCAGCTGGTCAATCACGCGGCAAAGCTGCGTTTCATGTCCGGCGGACAAACCAGCGTGCCGCTGACCATCCGAACCACTACCGGCGCCGGCACCGGTCTCGGCGGGCAGCATAGCGACATGCTCGAAGCCTGGCTCGCCCATGTGCCCGGCCTCAAGGTTGTCGCGGCATCCAATCCGGCCGACGCTTACGGGCTGCTCTATTCGTCCATCATGGATGATAATCCGGTGGTCTTTATCGAGAATACGCCGACCTATTTCACCAAAGGCCCCGCCCCGGCGCCAGATCATGTCGTGCCATTGGGCAAGGCATCCGTGCCGCGGGAAGGGACCGACATTTCGCTAATCACCTATGGCCGGGGCGTCGGTGCTTCCCATGCGGTGGCCGAGAAGCTGGCCGGCGAAGGGATATCCTGCGAAATCGTGGATCTGCGGACGATCGCACCCTTTGATGAGGAAACCGTGCTCAAGAGCGTCGCCAAGACCAAGGCAGCGGTTGTGGTTCATGAAGCAGTGAAAAATTTCGGAACCGGCGCGGAAATCTCTTCCCGTATCCATGAGGAACTGTTTTCCGATCTCAAAGGGCCAGTCGGCCGGGTCGGGTCGGGCTATGCACCGGTGCCGTTCTCGCCAACGATCGAGAAGGCCTGGATGTTCAGCGAAGACGATATCGAGCATGAAGTTCGGGCAATATTGGGGTAAAAATGGCTACAGAAATACGCATACCTAAACTGGGCTTCAGCATGGAGTCGGGCATATTGGCGGAATGGCTGGTAGCCGACGGCGCGGATGTTTCCGAGGGTCAGGATATTTATGCCCTCGAAAATGATAAATCCACGCAGGAAGTCGAAAGCCCGGCCAGCGGCAAGCTCAAGATTATCGTCAGTGAAACGGGAGAAGAATATCCCGTTGGCGAACTGATTGGAATCATAGAATAATCACGTCCCGCACGGGCGCTGTTGACATACTAACATTTTGGTTAGTAATGTTTGGTTGACTGGGAAACCAAACAACGTAACACGTCGCGACCAGTCACACGACACAGGCAGGGACAACCGCCGCATGGCCAAGAACTTCGTAGAAGATATCCCGCGTATCGGGCGTGAACGTTTTCGGAAAAATCTCGACAGCGTAACCATCACCAACGCGCAGGAGATACGGAAAGCTGCGGAAGCGATTCACGAGATTGCCCAGACCTATGGCTTCCGGATCGCGGTCAGCGCGGATATTTCCTCCAAGGCCCATCTGGTCGACGCCGACGGCGAGTTGCTCAACAAGGACGTATTCGGCTGGGTTGCGGAAGGAGAGCGCTGGTGGGAAGATACCCGGCTGGCGCTCAGCTCCCCCCTGCCCCGCGCCTGTCGCTATGAGAGTGAGCCGATGTGGTGCAATGCGGAAGGTTTTCACGGCCACTGGTCCAACGAATATCTCGATGAAATCGATCTGCGGGAATTTTACGAGAATCAGACCAGTGCCAGCTCCTTGTCCAAATGTGCCATTCTGATCCCCGTTCACCTGCCTTTCGGACAGATCGGTGCCGTCAGTTTCATTCCCAACGAAATGGAAAAAACCGATCTCAGTGAAGAATTCCGGCTCTATTCGGATTTTCTTGCGATCGTGACACGACGCTTTGTCACTGGCTATGTCTTGGCGATGCGCGAAAAGCACCGCATGCCGACCAATTGCATCCTGTCCAAACGCGAAGCCGAATGTCTGCACTGGGCAGCAATCGGCAAGACGGACAAGGAAATCAGTATGATCCTGTCACTCAGCCATGCGACTATCCGTTATCACGTGAACCGCGCCGGGCAAAAACTGAACAGCGTCAATCGCGGGCAGACGATTTTCAAGGCTGGCCAACTCGGTTATCTCGGCGCCACGGACTAGGTCGGTCCAGGCGCGTCACGTTTGTTGAACAGAATGGCGCTTTTTTAACTTTTGACCCAGAGGCACGGTCAGGAGATGGGCTCCTGCCTTCGCAGGAGCACTGACGGGATGCGAACCCACGGCCCTTCGCGCTGTTTCAAAGCTGCATTTGGCAATAGGGCATCACATGCAAATTATAGTATTCCTGCGAAGGCAGGAATCCATCTCCAAACCTAACGTCCGGAATATCACGGCCCGGAATGGGCCTTAGAGGCAGGCACGCGCTACACTTTATTCTATATCGGCGATTTAGCGCCGCAAAATCGCGAACACCGCCGTCATCGTCATCAAGACAGTGTCTCCGCAAAGGATACGTCCACTGCAATAGGCGGTACGTTTGCTGATCCGGTCGATATCGGCAAAGGCTTCAACCCAGTCGTCCAGCTTGGCCGCTGCGAGATAATTTGTGCTGAGATTCATCGTCGCCACCGGAAGCGGCGGATCTTCCGCCTCGTGGACCTGCATGCTCATCGCAACATCAGCCAGGGTCCCGAGCACACCGCCATGCGCCACCCTGATATGATTGATCTGGCCCTTGTGAATACGCGTGCCGACCACGATCCGGTCCGGATCATGCCGCACATAATAGGGGCCCGCCATGTCCAGGAACGGGCTGGAATATCTGGACCGTTCAAATCCGGCCGGAATATCGCTCAACGTCAGGCCGCAGCTTTCGTGCGTTTCGGGCTTTTCGGCGGTTCGTCTGCTTCGAGCCACTCGTTCAGCGTTTCATGGAAGTGGCGGATTTTCGATTCCTGATATTGTGCAAACATGGTCTTGCCATGCGGATGATTTTTCACGCCCTTCTGGACCGCCCTGTGATTGAGATAGTCCTGGTTGAAAATCTTCAGCAGATAGCTGCCGAAATTCGGAGCTTCCGTATAGTCATCATGCAGGTCGAGGAAGGTGCATTCCGCAGGCTCGGGGCGTTCGGCGCCTTCTGGCAAGGGCAGCATGTACATCACTTCATGCAATGACTGCTCGGGATTGTCGCCATCGGGCCGGAACCGATAGAAGATCGGGCTGAAATCCGCCCACGGGCTTATGTTCGGAAACACGCTATAGAAGATTGAATCGTTGAGATCCGCATCGGCGATCTCGTCAACATAGTCGCCCCAGAGCTCCCGCATTTCCTCGCGCCGGGCGCCGGCTATGGCATCGCGATATTCGTGCGGCGTCCCCGGCGGGAACGGCGCATCCATATCCTCTTCCTCGGGCGCAATCTTGCCGCCGACCCAGTTGCACATATGGGTATCGGCATTTTTGACATCGCCTTCGACATAATTGGCCTCCATGTCGAAAATACCCTTTTTCCCGTTGGGAAATTCAACTTCGACACGATTCTCTTCCAGTCGCCGGTAAATATGATTTTTGATCGGATGCAGGAAGCTCTTGAACAATTTGCCATCCGGGAAAGCAGTCGGATCGGGATTTTCCAGGTCGGTATGCGGGCTCGGCGGACCGGATGCGGACATCGCTCGCGACATGTTGTGCCACACGTCATATTTGCTGTTCGCGTCCGAGAAGGTCGGCATCAGAACCGGATGGGTTCCGACCACATGATAGCTTTCCATGAACGCTTCCTGTGCGATTTTCCAGTTGCACGGCAAGCGCTTCACCAGATGCGCGGCCTTGTAGCGGCGCTCGAAGGGAATCCGGAAATGCCGGTCAATATCACCGAGGAAATCTTCCAGCGGTTCGCAATCGGGATCAGGATTTATGAAGATAAACCCGCCCCATTGTCCGACCTTTGCTTCGGTCAGACTGTGCGTTTCTTCGCTGACCGTCGGGAAATCCCACTGACAGGGCACTTCTTTCAGCTTGCCATTGAGCTCCCAAGACCAGCCATGAAACGGGCAGCGGATAGCCTTCAGCCCCTTTTTGTCAGCATCACACAGCGCGCGACCGCGGTGGAGGCAGGCATTGGGAAACGCCTTGTACTCACCTTCGGCCGCATGCACGATGATGAACGACAGACCGGCGATATCATAGACATGCGTATCGCCAACATTCGGAATGTCATCGCGGTGACAGGCCATTTGCCAGACCCGCTTCCAGAGCTTTTCGACTTCGCGGTCATGCTCTTCCTTGGTCCAGTAGCGACTGATCTCCACCTGGGTGACGCCCGGCTCCATTGGCGAATCTTCCAGATAGACAGCTGGAGGCGGCACCGTATCGCCTTCGAGGATTTCATTGTACGAAATCCCGTTCGACCGATTGTGACCTGTAAGCGTCTCGACCATTATCTTCTCCTGAAAACCGAACTCTTGTTTATGCCACGCAAAATAGCGCAATAGCGCGGTTCTGCCACTAGTGATTCTGGCAGCTGATTCCGGCAGCATTCCCTACTGTTTTTGAGAGGATAGCGCGTGCGACTTACCTGTGTATCCTGCGGATCAAGAAGCAGGCATGAGTCTGCCCCAAAAGGAGAGCCTATCCGTGAAACTCTATTCGAGCCTGGGCCCGAATCCGCGTCTGGCGCGCATGTTCCTCGTCGAGAAGGGCATTGAAGTCGAACGCATTCATCTGGACATTATCACCGGTGAAAACCGCAGTGATGACTATGCCAAAAAGAATGTCATGCAGACCACGCCAACTCTGGAACTGGACGACGGCACGCTGATTTCGGAATCAACCGTGATTTGTGAATATCTCGAGGAAATTCAGCCGGATCCCGTGCTGATCGGATCGACGCCTGAGGAACGCGCGGAAACGCGGCGCTGGGCCCGGCGGATCGATCAGGAGATCGCGGTGCCAATGACCATGGGATTTCGCGGCGGCGGCGGACGGCCGATGTTCGAGCCGCGCATGAATGTGGTCAGCACCGAGGCCGCCGCTGAACTGGCCGCCATGTCCGACAAGCATTGGCTGTGGCTCGATGCGCAGCTTGGCGACAAAGACTATATCTGCAACGACAAGCTGACGCTCGCCGATCTGGTGGCCTTCTGCTTCATCAAATTTGGCGGTACCGTTGGCTGGTCCCTGCCGGACGGTGCGGACAATCTGGCCCGCTTTGCGGCGAAGATGGAAGAACGCGATTCGGCTGAAATCTGGCGCGGCGAAGAATGACCGGATCACCCGCCACCCTCGCCAAGCTCGGCACGATCATGCAGATCAGCTATGTGCCGGATGATTATGATGCGGCGCTGGAATACTGGACCACCAAAATGGGAGCCGGACCGTTTTTCCACACGGAGAGTGTCCAGGTTGAGAATGTCAAATTCCGCGGCGAACCTTCCGACATTCAGTTCTCCATGGCCATTGGTTATTGGGGCGACATTCAGGTCGAACTGATCCGGCCAGATAATGACGCGCCGTCCATGTTCCGCGAGTGGCGCGAAAAAGACCTGCAAGGGGTCCAGCATCTGTGCCTTATCGTCGATGATTTGGCTCATGCCCGCGCCCTCACAGAGCAAGCGGGCGGCGAAGTCATTCAGGAAGTCAGCTTGCCCGGCGGTGTCGGCGGTGCCTTTTATGCCGATTATGGCGGCGGCCCCGGTACGATCATCGAATATCTCCAGATCCCGCAACCCGGCATCGATGGCTTTGAGGCTATGCGTCAGGCGCATCTCGCCTGGGATGGCAAAACAAATCCCGTGATTGGAAGAGAATAATGAGCGAACCCGCCGAACGCCGCGCCGACCAGAAACCGATCAAATGCGTGCTGGTCGCCGCTGGCCAGTATCACGATATTGATTTCGCCCGGCTGGAAGTCCTCAAGCTGCTCGCCGAGGATGATCGCATCAGGGTGCGCATATTCGAGGATTACGAGAATATCGCAGCGATCCAGGAAGCCGATATCCTGATCAGCTATACCTGCAACGTCGTGCCCAGTCCGGACGCCCAGAAAAATGTCCAGGAGTTTGTGAAAAATGGCGGGCATTATTTCGCCCTGCACGGTACCAATGCCGTACTGAAATTTCTCGACGACGGTCTGGTCGATGCACCCGATGACATGCCGGTTCTGGCCGACACGCTCGGCACGCGCTTCCTGTCGCACCCGCCGATCGTTCCATTCACGATCCGCAACGCCCAGCCGGAACATCCGCTGGTCAAGGGGATCCCGGAGACATTCGAGACGACAGACGAACAATATCTGGTCGAAACCCGGGCCGAGCTGGATGTGCTGCTGGACACCGAATATAATGGCACCGACAGTCTCGAAGGCTTTGTCCACGGCGACATGCCGAAAGAACGCCACCCGGTTTTCTACATCCGCCGCATGGGCGAAGGGGCCGTGCTGTACCTGACCATGGGCCATTGCCGCGGCCATTATGACATGGAACCGGTGCTGGACTGGTGGCCGGAAGTCGACCGGTCGGGCTGGGAACAGCCACTGATCTATGACCTGCTGCGTCGCGGAATCAAATGGATCTGCGAACCGGCAATCGCGAAATTCTAGACGTTTACACGAACCCCAACAAAGGAGAGCAACATGGAATTGGGACTCAAGGGCAAGAAAGTCATTCTGACAGGCGGCAGCCGCGGACTGGGCCGCGCCGCGCTGGAACATTTCGCGAAAGAGGGCGCAGATATTGCGTTCTTCTCGCGTGATGCCGAACAGGTGGCCGCCGCAAAGAGCGAACTCGAAGCGCATGGCGGCAAGGTCTTTGCCGAATCCTTCGACATGACCGACATGGACGGATATCCGAAATGGCTGGAAAAAGCCGCTGGCGAGCTGGGCGGCTGTGACATCTTCATCCACAATGCCAGCTCTTCGGGGGCCGGCGCCACCGGTGACTGGGAAGTCACGTTCAACACCGACATTGTCGGCGCCGTGAAGGCGATGGAAGTGCTCGAGCCACATTTGGAGAAGTCCGATGATGGCAGCGTGATCTTCATGTCTTCCACCGCTGCATTCGAAACCTTTGTCGCGCCTCAGGCGTTCAACGCGATGAAAGCCGCGCTGATCACCTATGGCAGCCAGCTCAGCCAGGCGCTGGGTCCCAAGGGCATTCGCGTGAACATGGTGTCACCGGGACCGATCAAATTCCCGGGCGGCAACTGGTCCCAGATCGAAAAGGGCATGCCGGAATTTTACGAGATGACCAAGGCCGGCTTTGCGCTCGGTGATTTCGGCGGCGCGGACGATATCGCCCGCAGCGTGGTCTTCCTCGCCAGCCCCGCGTCCAGCTACACCACGGGTGCACATCTGGTGATCGACGGCGGCTTCACCAAGCGCGTGCAGTTCTGATTTCGTCAAGTACCGGGCGGTTCAGTTGACCGCCCGGTCTTTTCCTTCCCAATAGGGCGCGCGCAGGTCCTTGCGCAGGATCTTGCCTGACGGGTTACGCGGCAAGGCTTCGATGAAGTCTACCGATTTCGGGCATTTATAACCCGCGATGCGTTCGCGGGCGTCGGCGATCACGTCGGCTTCGGTCAGGTCCTGCCCTTCCTTCACCACGACACAGGCTTTCACCGCCTCACCCCATTTTTCATCAGGCACTCCGATCACCGCGACATCTGCCACTTTCGGATTGGCGTAGATCGCATTTTCCACTTCGGCCGGATAGACATTTTCCCCGCCCGAGATGATCATGTCCTTCAGCCGGTCCTGGATATAGAGATAGCCGTCCTCATCGAGATAGCCCGCGTCGCCGGTATGCAGCCAGCCTTCGCTGTCGAGCGTTTCCGCGGTCGCTTCGGGACGGTTCCAGTAGCCCTTCATGTTCTTCGCCGACCGGGTGGCAATTTCGCCAATCGTGCGCGGCGGCAGAGTCTCCTTGCTCTCCGGATCAATAATCTTGATCTCCACGCCCGGCAGCGCGGTCCCGACGGACCGCATTTTTGCGTTGCCTTTGGGGTCATGATCTTCCGGATTGAGCGTGACGATCGTCCCGCTGGTTTCGGTCATGCCGTACATCTGCACAAAGCCGCAGCCGAGCACATCCATCGCCCGTTTCATCAGCTCGAGCGGAATCGGCGACGCGCCGTAAGTGATATATTTCAGGTCCGAAAAATCGACCTCGCTGGCACGGGGGTGGTTGAGCAGGATCTGGATCGCCGCCGGCACCATGAAAATTTTCGAGATATTATATTGCTCGATCAGCTCCAGCGCCTGGGTCGGGTCATATTCCGGCAGGACAATCGCGCTGCCACCGGCGAACATGACGGTGAGACCGGTGCCGGTGCCGCTGATATGAAAGCAGGGCATGGCGAGCAAAGTGATTTCCCCCGGGATCGGCTTCTGCCAGTCCATCAGATCCTCTTCACGGATTTCCGAAGAGCGCGACGAAAATATCGACCCGCTGGTCATGATCGCGCCCTTGGGATGGCCCGTCGTGCCAGAGGTATAAAGCTGCAGCGCGTCGTCACCCTCGGCGCAGGGAACCTGCGGATCTTCGTCCTCAAACCCGTCACGCCATGTCGGATAGCCTGCGAATTCTCCCTCCGCCTGCTCGCTGCCAAGAATCAGCTCGACATGCTCGAGATCCTTCTCGATCTTGCGAACCAGATCAACAAATCCCGGGCCGATAAACAGCAGCTTCGCCTGGCAATCATTCAGGATATAGGCCACTTCCGGCGGCGCCAGGCGCCAGTTGACTGGCACCATGACCGCGCCCAGTTTCGCCGCGCCGACCATGATCTCGAAATAGAGATGGCTGTTCTTGCCCATATAGGCGATCCGGTCGCCCTTCCCGACGCCTTTCGAAGCGAGGGCCTGTGCCGCGCGGTTGCTGTCCGCATCCAGCCGGGCATAGCTCATCTCATCGCCCTGGAAGGTGAAGACCACCTGATCCGGTTGTTCCTGCGCCTGAAAACGCACCACATCGCCAATGGAAACAATCTCGTCTTCGGTCATGTCCTGTCCTTTTTCATGCGATTCTCTGATCGCCTTGCTCCACAGACACATAGGGAAGCGGGCGCTCACATACAGCCTGTCAGATTCACTAGCCCACGGACTGGCAGGCTTGCGATAAGGTCGCGCCATGAAGGAGCTGGGTCTGCATCAGATCACGATGATGGACGGAGGGGCCGAGGGTCTGGTCCGGCATGCCATCGAAGCGCATGTGAAAAAGCTGTGCCTTTTCACCACGTCGCCGTTGCTGGATGACGGGAGCCCCATGTTTCCAGAGGTGGAGGCCGCAAAGGCCGAATATTTCCGGACCCTGCTGGATGCCCATGGCATTGCCATTATCAATGCCGAATATTTCCCGATCGTACCCGACGGGGATGTGGCAGACTATTCACCCGCTATCGCTCTTGCTGCAGCTTTGGGCGCCAAACGGATTGTCACCCATGTCCATGCGACCGATGAAGCACATGTCCTCCGCCAGCTGCACCGGTTGTGCGATCTGGCCGAGGCCGAAGGTCTGGAGGTGGGTCTGGAGTTTACTGGCCTTTCCCCAGGCTGCGCCAGCCTGATACAGGCCGTGAAACTGCATCGCCAGCTGGATCGGGCCAATATTGGAATTGCGGTCGATGCGCTGCATTTCTTTCGCACCGGTGGAACATTGGACCAGCTGCGTGCCGTTAACCCCGCGCTTGTCAGCTACGCCCAGATCTGTGATGGCGCCGACATGCGGGTAACCAGTGATTATCTGGACGAAGCCATGAACCGGATGATCCCGGGCGAAGGAGTGTTCCCCTTGCGCGAATTTGTCGGACTGTTCGGAGATCATGTCGATTTCGATGTCGAAGTGCCAACCACGACGCTGCCCGCTGGCGTGACGCCTGCTCAATGGGCGAGCCAGGCCCTTGCAGCCAGTGAAGCCCTGTTTGACAAAAAGGAGAATATCCCATGACCCCGGAAGACCTGGTTGATCGGGCCCGGATTACCGATCATGTCCTGAAATATGCCACCGGGATCGACCGGCACCAGTGGGATTTGTACCGCTCCATCTTCGCCGACGAAATCGTGATGGATTTTTCCAGTTGGTCCGGCCAGCCCGCTGCTCCGATGTCAGCGGATGACTGGGTCGCCGGGGTCCGCGCGACGCTGGAGCCGTTTGATGCGACCCAGCACGTACTGACTAACTTCGTTGTCGAGGTGGACGACGATACCGCCACCTGCACCTGCTACATGGCCGCGCATCACCATCTGGTCACCGGAGACCTGAGGGAAATGCACTCGATTGGTGGCTATTATGTCCACCAGCGACGTCGAAGCGGTAAACCAGCGAGGCTGACGCCTGGTGGTGCGAACTGACACAGGAATGACACAGAGACCTACCGCGGCGGAGAATGAGTGACTCATAGTGGCGGAAGGGCCAGGGCTCACCGCTGAAACGTCTTCCAGTGGGAAGTCGCGTTCGTTGTTCATGCTGAGCTCCTCAGGGTTGTAGAAGCCGCCGATACGAAGTGGTAGGAAATCGTGCGCACTGCCAACAGAAGGGAAAAAAAAAATCACCACAAAGAATCAGGTTGTCGCGGGAAGGCCAGGCCCTCAGAACAACATCAACGGCTGTAACAATCATGTGGGCACTCTCAATCGCGATCAGGGAGAAGCATAAAGCAAAACCAGCAAGCAAATAATTGCTCACGAGCACGGACGTGGGACGAACAGAAAGCCCTAACACGATCACGGTTTCTACAGTGGATGCGCGCAAAGTCGGCCAACTTCCTTTTAACACCTGGACTAGACGAGTGGGATGGGCTTCAGCGTCGCGGTCGGTAGGGGAGGGCGAAAGGCACTCGCATCGGTTCCGAAACGAAACGAAAACGTCGGTTCTGCCTCTGCGGAGGTAATCTCTGTTGTGGGGTACGACAGGTCACCGATGTCGCAACCCCCCCCGGACATGGTAGGCACGCACGCACCATCACCCAAACATCGGACTAGCGACCCTCGGCGAGCCCTTCCTTATGTTTCGTGAGCCCCGGACGAAGCGCCTTTTCCGACGCGCCTACTCGTATGAACATGAGCAAGAGGGCAAACGCCTATCGTTCTCGGAGCTCACTAGCGGCGGGGAGCCGCTGATTTACCCTCAAAGACAAAAAAAACGTCCGTACGAATGAGCGCCAGCTGATCCTCGGAAAGTTTCGCTTCGTGCGGGTGCCACAAAAGTGACTGCATCTTCTTCTGGGTCAAGAGGCGGCGGAATCCACGAGCAGGACGCAAAACGGGGAGCCGAGAGAGCGCGCTAGCTTCTTCTGTGCCCTCGCTCTCACTTTCGAGGGAGTTCTCTGACGTCGATCGCCAGCAGCGGGTCCGTCAGCTCCCTGACGTAGATGAGCGGCACGTAGGCCGGCACGCCGCCGATCTTTCGGAACGGCACCGTGGAAGCCTTGCCTACCTGACAGCAGGGGCGGACGATCACGCGCGCACACGGAAAGTCCGTTCCGTGGCCAGGGGGGGGGGCGTAATCCCCGAGCACCCGGGGAGGAGCGGCAGAGCAAAAAAGAAATCGTCGAGGGCACCCGCGTCAGCAAAACGGGGGGTCGGCAAGCTAGTGGTGCGGGCAGCTTCGAGAGGTTCTGCGCGAGCGCATGGCGCTGCTGCCGACAAGGTGTCGCGATGGTGAGGCTGCCGAGGGGAAAGCCGAGGCCGTTGCACGCACTCGCCTCCGCAGGCCTTGGGAAACCCCGCGCTGTAAATCACGGAATCAGGAACGAACCCTTAAGAGCCACACACCTTCCAAAATAGGACAACGGACGAGCACAATGGCCCAAAACAAACTGACGAGAAAAACGGACAACAAACAAGAGGAAAAGCAATGAAAGGGTTGCGCGCGTAGTTTCCCCACAAGGCGAAGCACCGAAGGCGCTCCGACGAGCAGATCTCCGGCGACCCTCGTTTACCACAGATGAATGCACTTTATCTGCTTTGGTGTCTTTTTCTGTATCCCCCTGGCGCTGCTGTGCCTAGTCTTTCGTTTCTGTCGACGGGTTTTTCCTCAGTGCTAGACCGTGTATGCCGTTGAAACCTCACTTCGGGGAGCCTGCACACCCCCGAAAGCCTTATTTTGGTACGTGCTCCTGGCCGTGTTGTTGAATCTTTCTACCAATGCACTTGAACTCTTTCGACGGCTTACCGTGCGGTGCTTGTTGATCACGAGCTTGGTGGCGTAGTGGCCGGCGTACAGGAACAGGATCAATCCCCCTCCCACGGCGAACACGAGAAGGCCCAAAATCTACACCTCAGGACCCGAGAACGCGGAGGTGTTGAACGACGAAACGAAAAAATGCTCGCGTCAAGAGAGCACGTAGGTACACGATGTAAGATTACTTCCCGCCCGACCACACGCAGCTGGCTTCAAGTCGAGCACACGAGCGGGACGGAACGTATCAAGCTGCGCTGGGGCTCGAACGCAGGTGCAGCCATCCTGAGCTGACGCTACGCCACAGAGACACGTCGCCGGGGCGCACCTCGTAGATGGCGACGATTTCGGCCTGGTCATCAGTGAAGACGTCGGGCTGGCCATCTTCAAAGCCGCAGCTGAAAGGACCGCAGCTGGGGATCTCGCGCTCGCTCTGGCTTGGCCACCTTCAGGAGACGATTCGGGCCACGCCGACAGGCCAGGACACGGACGAGCAAGCACGCACGAGGAGGAGCGGCTCATCGACGAGGCTCCAGACGTCCTCGTGCCCCTGATCATGGTTGTCAAATTCCTCGCGACAAAC
>JBCBZY010000250.1:0-4339 GCA_039815115.1 Pseudomonadota bacterium
GCTGAAGCGGCCATGCCGATCGAGATTTTCACCAAATCCGCAAAGAACAGCGCGACGCGCGTGCCCGGAACTGCGATCTTCATGGCTTCGGCTTCCGTTGGCGTTCCTTCCGCGCTGCTGCACAATATCAAGCATAACAAGGTGGTGCACGAGCGCGTTGTCATTCTGACCGTCAATATTCAGGACGTGCCTTATGTCGAACCGGAAAAGCGGGTCGAGGTTTCGGATCTGGGAGACGGTTTCTACCGGTTGATACTGAATTACGGCTTCATGCAGGAAACCGATGTTCCTGCAGCCCTGAAGAAGGTCAAGGAATGCGGGATGGAGTTCAACATGATGCAGACGAGCTTCTTCCTGTCCCGCCAGACCTTGCTGCCTTCCGAGAAACCGCAAATGATGATCTGGCGAGAGAAGATCTTCGCCTGGATGCTGCGCAATGCGGCCACGGCGATGGAATTTTTCAAGCTTCCCAGCAACCGCGTGGTCGAATTGGGCAGTCAGATGGAAATCTGATCGCGCGCGTGGAAAAGAAGTGGCGATCAATCAAATATTTTGTGGCCTATCCCGCTGCGCTCTACTAGATAGCGGGCATTGATTCTCGCAACAGGATAACCGGCCATGCGTCTTGCCATTGCTTCCGATCACGCTGCCATCGACATGAAGTCGGTTCTGGTGGCTTGGCTGGAAGAGAGCGGACATGAGGTTGCCGATCTCGGGCCGATGACAACGGACAGCGTTGACTATCCGGACTATGGCTACAAACTGGCAGAAGCGATTGCCTCGGGATCAGCAGAACGAGGCATCGCTCTTTGCGGATCGGGGATCGGAATTTCGATCGCGGTGAATCGCAACCCGGCCTGTCGCTGTGCGCTGGTGTCGGAAAGCCTGTCGGCCCGGCTGAGCCGTGAACATAATGATGCCAATGTCATTGCCATGGGAGCCCGGCTGGTCGGGATCGAAATCGCAAAGGACTGCATCACCGGATTTTTGGATACCGAATTTGGCGGAGACCGGCATCAGCGCCGGGTGGACAAGCTGTCCGCTCCGGTCATCGAAGGAGTAGCATGATGAGCAATGTAGCAGATATTCAGGATATCCGGCCGACCGGTTTTTTTGATTTCTCAGTCGGAGAAAGCGATCCCGCGATTGCCGGCGCGATCAACGCCGAAATGACCCGGCAGCAAAACCAGATCGAACTGATCGCATCGGAGAATATCGTTTCCAAGGCGGTACTGGAGGCTCAGGGCTCGGTTTTCACCAACAAATATGCGGAAGGTTATCCCGGCCGCCGCTATTATCAGGGCTGTGCACCTTCAGACGATGTCGAGACGCTGGCCATCGAACGCGCAAAGCAGCTCTTCAATTGCGGATTTGCCAATGTTCAGCCGCATAGCGGCGCGCAAGCGAACGGCGCCGTGATGCTGGCACTGACCAAGCCTGGTGACACGATTTTGGGCATGTCTCTTGATGCCGGCGGCCATCTCACTCATGGCGCAAAGCCCGCGCAATCAGGCAAGTGGTTCAATGCCGTGCAATATGGCGTGAATGATGACGATCATCTGATCAACTATGAAGAAGTCGCGGCGCTGGCGAAGGAACATCAGCCCAAGCTCATCATTGCGGGTGGCTCGGCCTATCCGCGCCAGATTGACTTCGCCCGGTTCCGTGAGAGTGCGGATGCTGTAGGCGCAATATTCTTGGTCGATATGGCGCATTTCGCGGGACTGGTGGCGGCCGGATACCATCCGAGCCCACTGGATTTTGCAGATGTGGTGACGACCACGACCCACAAAACACTGCGCGGTCCGCGTGGCGGCATGGTCCTGACCAATGACGAAGCCATCGCCAAGAAAATCAATTCGGCGGTTTTCCCCGGCCTGCAGGGCGGTCCGCTGATGCATGTGATCGCCGCCAAGGCCGTCGCTTTCGGTGAAGCGCTGCGTCCCGAATTCGCGAGCTATTCTGCCGCCGTAATCGAAAATGCAAAGGTTCTGGCTGCCCGTTTGAAAGAGCGCGGCGCGAATGTTGTTGCGGGTGGGACCGATACCCATCTGGCTCTGATAGACCTGTCGCCACTTGGTATTACAGGGCGCGATGCTGACGAAGCGCTCGAAAGGGCAGGCATTACCTGTAACAAGAACAGCATCCCCAATGACCCGCAGCCGCCGATGAAAACCAGCGGCATCCGCGTCGGTTCGCCTGCGGGCACGACTCGCGGCTTTGGGCCTGCGGAATTTCAGATGATCGGTGACATGGTGGCTGACGTGCTCGACGGTTTGCGCGAGAAGGGTGAAAGCGGTGATCCTGCCGTTGAAGCCGATGTCCGTGTTCGGGTCGAAGATCTGTGTTCCCGTTTTCCGATCTACCCCGAATAGGCGGGCAGGCTTTCCATGCGTTGTCCCTTTTGCGCCCATGATGACAGTCAGGTCAAAGACAGTCGGCCGACTGAAGACGGCACGACCATCCGCCGTCGCCGACAATGTGAGGGGTGCGGTGCCCGTTTCACGACCTTCGAACGGATCCAGTTGCGCGAAATAACCGTCGTCAAAAGTGCAGACCGGAAAGAACCGTTTGACCGTTCAAAAATCGATCTGTCCGTCTCCCTTGCCTGCCGCAAGCGCGGCATTGCCCAGGAGCAGATGGACCAACTCGTATCCGGCATTCAGCGCCAGCTGGAGACCAGTGGTGAAAATGAAATACCGTCCAAGCGGATTGGTGAAATGGTGATGGATGGCCTCAAATCGCTCGACAGCGTGGCCTATATTCGTTTCGCATCTGTCTACAAGGACTTCACCGAAGCCCGGGATTTCGAGGAATTCGCCGGCAGTGTGAAAGACATCGGCGCTGGCGATTTGAACGACAAGTGAGCAGCGAACTTCCTGCTTTTGTTCTGGTACGACCGCAGCTTGGCGAGAATATCGGTAAAGCGGCGCGAGCCATGCTCAATTTCGGTCTGACCGAGATGCGTATTGTGGATCCCCGCGATGGCTGGCCCAATCCGGCCGCGGGCCCGACAGCGGCCGGTGCCGATAGCGTACTGGAGGAGGCGACGGTATTTGGTTCAACGGCTGAGGCGGTTGCGGACTGTTCCCATGTCTATGCGACAACCGTGCGCAAGCGCGGCATGACAAAGGCTGTGCTGGACCCGGTGGACGCTGCTGCAGAAATGCAGGCAGCAAGCGGGAAATGTGCCATTTTGTTCGGTCCGGAGCGGTCCGGGCTGGAGGTTTCGGATGTGGAACTGGCACGGAAAATCATTACCGTTCCCATCAATCCGGAGTTCGGATCGCTTAATCTGGCCCAGGCGGTCATACTAATGGCCTATGAACTTTCCAGAACGGGTCAACTGACGGTACAGCCGACATTGGAGAAACAGCCCTCCGAGCCGGCGCCGCAAACGGAACTGGATCAGCTATATGATCATATCGAGGGTGCGCTGGACAAGACCGGGTATTTCTATCCGCCTGACCGGGCACCGGCCACAAAGATTACCTTGCGTAACATGATCACCAAGCCGGGCTGGACCAGCGAGGAAATCCGGACATGGCGCGGGGTCATCAGCGCGCTGGAAAATCCACATCCCCGCAAAAAGCAGTAAGCCTTATTCTCAGTCTTTGAGATCGTCCCATTTTTGCAATTCGTAACTGATTGATGTTTCAATCAGAATTTCCCACATGGCGGCAATGGAAGGGGCAGGGATTCCGGCTTCACCGGCCAGTTTCTTCACATTTTCCAGAACTTCTGCCTTGCGGCCCTCATCTCGAACAGCTTCGCGCGTGGCCTTGATCCTAGCGGCGGCATCCATGCACTGAAATCGCATTTCCAGCAGTGAAACCAGATCGGTATCCAGCTGATCGATTGTGGCCCGAAGGGTGGCCATATCGTTGGTTTGAGAGATGGATTCTTTGGAATAGGACATAGGCGCGGCGTTATAAGAGCTGGAAGTAATTGTCGAGTGCCTGCTGCGAATAGTTATGGATTTTCACGGGAATTCTGCTAAACTGATGGAATAATCTTCTAGGGGAATTGACGTGTTATCACTTTTGCTTTCACTTGCCATGGCTGGCGAAACGACTGCCACACCAGCCGAAGCTACACCTGCGGACGAAAAGAAAATTGTATGTCGTTCGGAATTTACGGTGGGATCCCGGATTCCGGAAAGAATCTGCCGTACGCAAAAACAGTGGTCAGATCTTGAGACAGCCAATTCGAGGGAGTTGCAAAACCGCTCGAATTATAGCCGGGGCACCCAAAACCGGAACTAGGAAGTTCTGGCGACTGTATTCTGCAGTCTAACCCTACCTGCTTTTCCATTCATGCGCTTGACAGAGATGCTGAA
>JBCBZY010000287.1:0-3786 GCA_039815115.1 Pseudomonadota bacterium
GAGCGTTCTGTTCTCGGTTTTGCACTTGTTCAACGATCATTGGGCGGGCTGGTATGGCATTGCATCGGGGGTTCTGCTCGGTGCGATGTGGAGTTTGGTTTATGTCCTGACTCAAAACGTCTGGGAGCGAGCGCGTCCACGTTCCGAGATTTCCAGTTCGATTTCAAAATCGGTTTCCCCTGTGTCGTATCCGTTCAGGGTGCGGATCTCGCTATTGTGTATCCAGTCATTCATATTGATCGGCAATGCACCGCCAAAATCGGACAAATAAGTGCGTGAACCGGGCTTGGGCCAGGCCAGTTTGATCGACTGTTTGCTGGCCAGCTTTCTTTGATCCTTGCGCAAATCCTGTTCCCAACTGATCGCTTGCTGCAACCGGTTGCACATCGCGGCCCCGATTGAGGAATCCTTTCTCTGAAAGCGCGGCGTGCAGCTGTCCACTGCACCGGTTTCGATAAGTGTCAGCTTAAACAGCGCATCGCGTCTTGGCGGTTCGGCAAGCCCAAGGCTTTTGATCATTTGCATGTCGACAAAAACACTGTGAGTGCTTGCGCTCTGGGAGGGGTGATCATCCTGGTGAGCCGCAGCAGGCATGCCAAATGTCAACAGCGCAGAGAACGAAAGGAGCGGAAATCGCAAGCGCCCGGTCAGCTGGCGCAAGGTAGCTTTCACGCCTCCCCCGCTCAAAATTCCGTTTCCGTCAGATAATCCGTATAAAAATCATTCTCGGCGCGAAAATTGATAAACGACATGCCGATGGTCAGGTCCAGTCCGACGACATAATGCCACCAACCCACGGGCAGGAACAGCGCCTCGCCCGGACCAAGATCACATTCCCAGAATTTCGGTGCCTGGTCACCCAGCGCGGCCAGATCTTCCGGGCTCGACCACTGGCTATAGCAATGCTTGTGGTTGCGCATGCGGGCCGTGTCATAGGGGGCGATCATCGTCACCCGCTTGCGGCCGACGATCTGGAGCAGCAGGTTGTTGGTCAGGTCGTGGTGGAATGGCGTGATCGTGCCCTTTGGTCCCATCCAGAAAAACCCGTCATTTGCGCCCGTGGGCTTGAGCAGGCTGATCTCGCCCACATCCTCCCAAAGCGGCGCCAGCGCCTGTTTGTTGACCGTGTCATTATTGGCGGTGATGTAGAAATCATTGCTGCTGTCGGTGCGGCGCAGCGCAGCAACGAAATCGGCAAAAGTGACATTGCGCTTCAGCTCATTGCTGGCAATCTCATAGTCCTCGCGGGACTGGCGCTGCCCCTGCAGCTCGATCATGACATTGCCCATCTTGCCCGCCAGAAAATCGAGTGACCATTTCTCCATCGCCGGCCAGTGATCGACCAGACCGGTAAGCCTGACCGGCATGTTGCGATGATAATATTCGGTGAAAAACTGCTCCGGGTCGATATTGTCGACCACCGGAATTTCCGTCGCATCCCCGGCCTCCGACCGCCGGAGCCTGCGATAGATATCGAGCGTCCAGTCCCGCTTCTTCACCTGATTGCCGAGCCGCTTGCCAGCGGCGAACAGCGGATCCTTCATGGCGCGGGAGGCTTCGTAGTTCGCGGCCTTCTCATTATAGCCCGCTGCAACAAACCGCGCTGCCAGCTGATCCAGCGGGCACCCCTCGATCAGCGCCTGCGCCAGCACCTCGCGCTTGCCGGGTTTGGCTTTGGGTTTCGTTTTGACAGTCATGAAAGCGCAATATCAGGGACAGGTTGCAGAATAAAGACCCGGGGTGCTGGAAGTTCAGGGTGAGTTGGTAGCTTCTGGTTTCTGGTCAGGGCCTCCGTCTCGATGGATCCTGAACCAAGTTCAGGATGACGGATGGGGGGTAATATGGCTTCGCGGCTTCGCGCGAAAAACCCTGACGCTTTCATGCGGGAGTCTCTCCATTTGTCATTCCCGCGCAGGCGGGAATCCATTTCCGATAGGCGCAGATCACGCCCGGGGTATCCGACTCTGCGGGAATGAAAGGTTTGTGACCCAGCTTTCTCAGCCAGCGCCATATCCGGCAATCGCGTCTATTTGACCCACTGCACCATACTCGCCTTCGCACCCTCGGCGGCCAGCTGGATCGTCGCCGGGTCCTGACCGGCGCGGGAGAGGCCGGAGATGCCGCGCGCCACGCTCATCAGCAGGGCGGCCAATGCTTCAGGGTCTGCGCTGTTCGCAAGCTTGCCTTCATCTGCCCAGCGCTGGAAAATGGACGTGAGGTGTGCGATGTCCTTGCGGCTGCTGGTCCGGATCATTTCGCCGAGTGCATCATCGCGGGCGCCTAGTTCGCTCTCGCTTCCGGCGCGCAGGCAGCCATGGGGATTGTCCGGATCGCTATTGGCCCGGGCGATGTGATCGAAAAAGTCCGGGATGCCCTGGCGCGGGCTGTCGACATCCAGTGCCGAGATCGCACCGCCGTTGACGCTGTCCGCATAGTGCCGAAACGCGGCTTCAAAGATCGCTTCCTTGTTGCCGAACGTATTGTACAGACTCTGTCGCGGGACGCCGCTGGTTTCGACCAGATCGGACAGCGATGTGGCTTCGTAGCCTTTCCGCCAGAACAGGGCTTGCATCGCCTTCAGCGCTTCCTGCTCGTCAAACTTGCGGGTATTTGCCAAAATTTAATCCTTGATTTTCAATTTGATGGGTAAATTACTAGCCAATTTTGACCGAAAAGTCAAATATATTATTGACCAATCAGTCAAAGAAGGATATCTCTCCTTTCATCGAAATAGACCGATCGGTCAATAATGGCGGTTCGGGCACATCAGAAAGGAAAATATCATGACCAATCGATTGACAGACAAAACCGCCATCATCACCGGTGGCACGACCGGCCTCGGCTTTGAAACCGCCAAGCGCTATATTGCGGAAGGCGCGCGGGTGCTGATTACCGGCCGCTCGCAGGACAAGATTGACGCGGCGTTGGCTGAGCTGGGCGAACAGGCCAGCGGTGTTGTGGCCGATTCCAGCCAGATCGCCGATCTCGACAAACTGGCGGATGCCGCCAAGGAACGATTCGGCCATGTCGACATTCTGTTTGCCAATGCCGGCAACGGATTTTTCTCGCCGATCACGGATGTGGATGAAGGCGATTACAACGCCCAGTTTGATCTCAACGTGAAAGGCGTGTTTTTCACCGTCCAGAAATTGCTGCCGTTACTGAAAGACGGCAGCTCGATCATCCTCACCTCCTCGGCTGTGCACGCAAAAGGCGCACCCGGTGGCAGCCTCTATTTCGCCAGCAAGGCCGCGGTTCGCTCCTTTGCCCGCACCATGGCCGCGGAGCTCGGCGGCTCGGGCATTCGCGTCAACTCGCTCAGCCCTGGCATTGTGCCGACGCAGTTTTTCCATAATTCCAATGTCGGAGAAGGCGCCTTTGGCCAGTTTGAGGAAATGGCAGGACTGAATGCACCTCTGGGCCGGGCTGGCAAGCCGCTGGAAATTGCCGAAGCCGCCCTGTTCCTCGCTTCCGACGAAGCCTCTTTCGTGACCGCTACCGATCTGGTTGTCGACGGCGGCTGGATGAACGTCTGACCCCTGCGCAGACCCGTCCAGCAGAAACCCCCGGTGAAGGGAGATTCGCCGGGGGTTTCCTGTTTTGTCATGCTGAACTCGTTTACCTTTGGTGGCTTGCCGGCTCGGCATTCATGCGGAAAAAAGCGCGGATCGGGAAATGGATCCTGAAACAAGTTCAGGATGACGGATGGGCCAGGTCTTTCTGGCTTCGCGGCTTCGCGTGCAAACGGGTTCCCTCCTTGTGAAGAAATCCATATCCTCGGGCATC
>JBCBZY010000247.1:0-4377 GCA_039815115.1 Pseudomonadota bacterium
CGACCAGCGCACCGAAAGCGGCGGTGGAGATGATCACCTTGTTCAAATGGCGGTGCATCAATCTGATACCCCAGGGGTCTGCACCGGTTTCTCAACCGGTTTCAGGTCCTGTTCGACATCCATCGAAGCCAGCCCGAACATGCCTGCACCCATAAGTACCACAAGCAACAATATGACAACCAGACTGCGCGGCATCTCTAATCCCAACTCTTCTCAACCATAACCCAAATCCGGATGCATTGAGTTTGGCACTCTTTGGCAACCTATGTATAGCCTTTGCATCAATGAGCAAAAACATGGAAGACTCTTTTCAACAGCCTGCCGAAGAAACGGGTGGACATGCCGAACTGAACGTTGACAAGCCGATTGTTCTCATCGGGCTGATGGGTGTCGGCAAGACAACCGTTGGTCGCCGGCTGGCAAAAAAGCTGGATTTGCCGTTTGTTGATGCTGACGAAGAAATTGAAAAGGCGGCCGGGTTGACGATTTCCGAGATATTTGACCGGTTCGGAGAAGAATATTTCCGCGATGGCGAGCGGCGGGTGATTTCGAGATTGCTGGATGACCGCAAGCAGGTCATCGCCACTGGCGGCGGTGCATTCATGAACGCCGAAACGCGCAGTCTGATCCTGTCAGATGCAACTGCGGTCTGGCTGGATGCAGATGTTGATATTCTTGTCAAAAGAGTGGCACGGCGGGACACGCGGCCGTTGCTTAAAAACGGCGATCCCGGAGAAATCCTGCGAAAGCTGGCGGATGAACGTAATCCCGTTTATGCGCAGGCGCATGTCCATGTCGTGGGCAATGATTCACCGCATGAAACCACCGTAAACAGCATTTTGAGTTCTCTATCCCGATGACACGCATTCCCGTCGAACTGGCCGAACGCAGCTATGACATATTGATCGAACCCGGAGCACTTGCGTCGGCAGGCGATTATGTCGGTCAGCATGTGAAAAACGGGCGCGTTTTTGTCGTCACGGATGAAAATGTTGCGCACCACTGGCTTCCGGCGTTGCGTTCGGCTCTCGGCAAGAGCGACATCATGTGTATCGAAAAGATCCTTCCGGCTGGTGAAGCCACCAAAAGCTGGCAAATGCTCGAGGAACTGGTTGAAGGCCTGCTGGTACAGCAGATTGAACGGTCTGACGTCCTGATCGCTCTGGGGGGCGGAGTGATTGGCGATCTTGTGGGATTTGCTGCTGCAATCATCAAGCGGGGCTGCAAATTTGTTCAAATTCCGACCAGCCTGCTGGCCCAGGTGGACAGCAGTGTCGGCGGCAAGACCGCGATCAACAGCAAGGCCGGGAAAAACCTGGTGGGCAGTTTCAACCAGCCGGAATTTGTGCTGATTGATCCGGAGGTTCTGAACAGCCTCCCCGACCGCGAACTCCGAGCTGGTTACGCCGAAGTGCTAAAATATGGCCTCATCGACAAGCCGGACTTTTTTGACTGGTGTGAGCAAAATGGCGCCGACGTGCTTGGCCGAGACACCTATGCACTGGTCCATGCCATTTCGGAAAGCGTGTCCGCCAAGGCCCGAATTGTTGCCGCCGATGAACGGGAGCTCAGCGGCAAGCGTGCGCTGCTGAATCTCGGGCATACATTCGGTCATGCTCTGGAGGCGGAAACCGGATATTCCGAGAAACTGGTGCATGGCGAGGCTGTGGCCGCCGGCATGGCGCTTGCCTTTGGCTATTCTCAGCGGCGTGGACATTGCCCGGAAGCGGATGCCCGCCGCGTTACTGCCGCGCTTCAGGCCGCGAACCTCCCGTTCGATCTGGATAGTGCTTCTGTTCATGCGCCCGGCGAAGTTCTGGTTGCACACATGATGCACGACAAAAAAATGCAGTCTGGACGACTCCCTTTCCTGCTCGCCAACGGTATTGGTCAGACTTTTGTTGCACCGGATGTTGATCTTGAAGATGTGGCAGACTTCCTCGACAATTGTCGCTGACCACGCGGTCTAGTCGCTGCTGACCTTGCCTCCCGGCAGCCCAAATCCGATATGGCGGCCGGCGAACATGTCATCGGCCGCCCGTTGCGCCTCCAGACGATCGCAATCGAGGCGACGATATTCACGGTCGACCTCTTCTATCAGCGCTTCATCAAGATCCATCGCCATCATGGCCTGTTTGGCCAGATGAATGGCAGATTCGAATACTTCCCGCTTCACACCGGCGAGATTGGCCTTTTTCACATCCAGCAGATGCACCCGATCGAAGGCCCGAACAAACAGCTTTGTGTCGGGAAATGCCATCGAGATACCCTCAAGCGCTTCCGCCCCAAAATGCCGGTCGTCGATGCAAAATATGATTGCCGCGCAATTCTCTGCACCGGCGTTGCGCAGCAGGTCAGTTCGGGTGCCATCCCCATAGAAGACCTTACGGCCGAATTGCTGACTGACGTCGATCTGCTGCGGTTTGATATCGATGATCGTGACCGACACATTGGCCCCTTGCAGCATCTGTGACACTGTCTGTCCAAATCGTCCGTGGCCAACTACCAGAACCGAGGATCTTTCGGCACGCGAAGGATCATCGAGCTCCACATCGCCTTCGGAAGCGGTCGTCCCAAATCTCTGCGCGACGAGCATGAGGAACGGAGTGGTCGCCATCGACACCGTGATGACAGCTCCGAAGAGGCTGCTTGCCTGCTGGTCAATCAGCATCGCCCGTTCCGCTTCGGCAAACAGAACGAATCCGAATTCCCCTCCCTGGCTCAGCAAAAGGCCCATTCCCAGCGCTGGTAGGGTCTCCATTCCGAAAAGCTTGCCCAGTCCGAAAATGATCAGCGTCTTGGTCGCAACGAGGATCAATGCAGCCGTGAAGACAAAAGCGGTGTTGTCCTGAATGACGCTCAGATCAAGCATCATGCCCACGGCCAGGAAAAACAGGCCGAGAAGCAACGACCGGAACGGATCAATGTCCGCCTCCAGCTCGTGGCGATAGGGCGAGTTGGCCAGCATAACACCGGCGATGAAGGCGCCAAGAGCGGGCGACAGGCCAATGACTTCCATCAAAGCCGCGCTGCCGAAGACGGCGACCAGGCCTGCCACGATGAACAATTCTCGTTCTGCGATCTGGCCGATCAGCTTCAGCAAGGGCTGCAGTAAATAGCGTCCTGCCAATATCAGTCCGCCAATCGCCAACACGCCCAAAATCGCGGTCAGCCATCCCGGCAGACTATCCTCGGATGCCGGTGCACGGGACAACACGCCAACGATGGTCAGCAACGGAATGATCGACAGGTCCTGGAAGAGCAAAATCGAAAAGGCATTCTCGCCCGACGGCGTGTTCAGGCGGCCGCTGGATTGCAGCATGGGAAGCACCTGCGCCGTGGATGACAAGGCCAGCGGAAAGCCAATTGCTACCGCGGCACCCCAGGTAAAGCTGGTTGCCAGAAAAATCAGCAGGAACAGTGCGATACCGCAAAGAACGACCTGGCTCATGCCCAGTCCGAAAATCGCCCTCCGCAATCGCATGAGCCGGGCGGGCGCCAGTTCGAGACCGACAAGGAACAGCAACAGGATGATCCCGATTTCCGAAAATTCAAGGATTGTCCTGCCTTCGCTGATCAGGCCAAATCCCTGAGGCCCGATCAGAACCCCCGCGATCAGGTAACCGAGAACGGCTCCGATACCAAATTTTCGGAACAGCAGGACGAGCAAAAGCGCGGCGCCCAGCATGATGAAGCCTGCGATCAGCAAGTCCCCGAAATGTGCACCGCCATGGTCCATTTGTCAGTTTACCTCATCTACGTCAGCTGCAGCTTCCAGAGCTTCAATAATGGCATCATAGGGCAGAAGGATAGCACCATGACGCCCGGGATAATCTTTGGCAGTCGCGAGCAGATCGATATCCTGCCAGTTTCCCGGATTCTCCCGTTTGCCTTTCAGAAAATCCCGCAAATGATCCCGTGCCGCCTGGATTTCAGTGGCGGACTTGCCTATCGCTTCCCGGGCAACAATGGCCGTGGAAGCCTGACCAAGTGCACAGGCGTTGACCTCGATTCCCAGTTCTTCGATCATTTGGTCTGGTGAAATCCTGATGTCGGCAACAACACGGCTTCCGCAGGTTTGCGAGCGCATTTCGGCGGTACCCTGCGGGTCCTGCAATCGTCCTTCATGCGGGATGGAAACTGCCAGTCTCAGCACTTCACGGGTATAGAGTGGCTGGTTCATTCGACCGCTTCCTGTTCGCCACGTTGCTGCTCCACAAGATCCACCATGGCGGTGCCGCTGGCATTGAGCAGCGGATAGGTTCGCGAATCCGTCAGCCAGTCGGGCCGCTTTTCTTCCGAACCGTAAAAACTGTCATAGATCAGAGTTACCAGAAGGTAGAACAAAGTCGCGATAATCAGACCCTTGATCATGCC
>JBCBZY010000318.1:0-3200 GCA_039815115.1 Pseudomonadota bacterium
ATGGTCATGGACTATACCCGCCTGACCCAAAATGGCGGCTGGTCCGGGACATTGCATGTCGGCGATCAAGAGCTGGCGCTTTCACCGGAAACTCATCGCGGCACCCGCGACCGCAGCTGGGGTATCCGCCCAGTCGGCTCACCGGAATCGCAGCCCCCGCCGGCCGGGACCTTGCCGCAGTTCTGGTGGCTATGGACGCCCCTCAATTTCGACAATCACGCCTGCTTCTTTCACAGCAACGATGATGGCGATGGTCTGCCGTGGAACCGACGCGGTGTGGTGGATGCCATAGACGGTGCGCGACAGGAATTCGAACCAGCCAACTTTGATCTAAGCTATCATTCGGGAACCCGGCGTGTGAAGCAGATTGATCTGCCGGCCGCCGACGGGACATTGTCGATCACGCCGCGCACCGGTGATGCGACGCGCACCTTCTATATGTCCGGCCTCGGCTATATGCATCCGGTCTGGGGCCACGGCATGGATCACGGTCCGCTGGAAACCGTTTATGATGTAATCGATCTCGCCAATGTGCCGGATCATGACATGCTTTATATCCATATTCAGGCGCTGAGCGATGCGGTCCTGACCAGCGGCGGTGACAGACATGAAGGCATAGGGATTGTCGAACAGCTGTTCGTCGGACCTCATAAGACCAGCGGGCTCACCGACCTGCTGCACCCCGCACCATGAGCGCGGAATTCCCGCTTCGTCCGGAAGAATTTGATCCGCGCTGGGTCGAGAATGTCTTCGGCGCACCATCGGGATCCCTCCAGTCGATGACTCACAAACCGGTGGGCACGGGGCAGGTATGCGACAGCTTTCGCTTCACCTGCGAGTGGCAGCACGACGGCTATCCGGCCAGTTTTGTCGCCAAATGCCCGAGCGCCGATCCGGTCAGCCGCGGAGCCGCCGCCATCTTCCACCTCTATGACATGGAAGTTGGCTGGTACCGGGATGTCGCGGGCAAATCCGGTGTTGGCTGCCCCGGCTGTTATCATGCCGCCATTGGCGAAGATGAAACCGAATTTGTCCTGATGTTGGAGGATATGGCGCCAGCCAGTCAGGGCGACCAGCTCGCCGGTGCCACGCTGACGCAGGTGCAGTCAACGATCAGGGAAGCAGCGAAGCTGCACAGCTATCGCCCGCAAACCGGGACGCTGGAACAATATAGCTGGCTGCTCCACGGACAGGGCAACGGGGACTATATGCGCCAGTCCCTACCCGCCATTTATCCGCAATTTTGCGAACGATTTGATGGTCGTTTGAGTACCGATATATTGGATATGGGATCTGAGCTGATCGAAAAATTCGGCACCTATCTGGATGCCGAGCCGGCTCATCCCTGCATCACCCATAGTGACATGCGGCTCGACAATATCCTGTTCGATGAGGGCGGTGAGCGCGCCATATTGGTCGACTGGCAAACCGCAACATTGGGCAATGGTGCAAACGATATCGCCTATCTGATCGGCACCAGCTTTGCGGATCCGGCAGAAAGAGCTGCGGTGGAGAAGGATCTGATCGCCGACTATCTTTCACAGCTGTCCGCCCATGGTGTGGATCAGGACGCCGATGCCTTCTGGCAGGACTATCGCCGCCTCGCTTTCTCCGGTTTCATCATGGCCATCAACGCCTCCATCCATGTCGAGCAAACCGAAAGGGGCGACGAGATGTTTGCCGTGATGGCCGAGCGACCCGCACAAATGGCGCTCGATCTCGACAGTCTGAGCCTGCTCTAAATCAGCCCGCTGCCGCCTCGCCGTGACCAAGCGCGAGATAGTCATCGGATTGCATTTCAACGAGGCGCGAGGCCGTGCGTTCAAATTCGAATGAGCCGTCACCTTCGGGATAGAGCGCATCGGGTTCAGCATCCGCGCTTGCGAGCAGCTTGACCCGATATTCGTAAAGCGCATCGATCAGCGTGACAAAGCGCGCCGCCTCGTTACGATTCTCTTTGGAGAGCACGGGAATACCGACAATGATGACGCTATGAAAATGCCGCGCGATGGCCAGATAATCCGGCGCACCCCGTGCCTCTGCACACAGCCGTTTGAAAGAGAAGACAGCAACACCTTTCAACGCTTTAGGCACATGCATGGATCGGCCGCCTTGCACCGGTAACTCCTCTGATGGCACATGGGCACGGTCTTCCGGTGGATAGTCGGTCAGGCGGAAAAAGGCTTCACTCAATGCCTTGGTCGCGGCATCACCATTGGGCACATGCCACAGGTCCACCCCGCCCAGCCGCTCACGGCGATAATCAGTGGGGCCATTGAGCGAGATAACATCGAGCCGCGTCTCCAGCAGGTCAATGAAGGGCAGGAAATGCTCCCGGTTCAGGCCGTCTTTATATAGATCAACCGGCGGACGATTGGACGTTGCGATCAGAGTCACACCGGCTTCAACCAGTCCGGTAAACAACCGTGACATGATCATGGCATCGGCGCTGTTGTTGACGACCATTTCATCAAAAGCAAGAAAGCGTGCCTCACTGGCCAATGCCGCCACGACGGGAAGGATGGGATCCCCCTGCTCTTTCTTGCGCTCCTCATTCAGCCGGGCATGCACATCCAGCATGAACTCATGAAAATGCGCGCGCTTTTTGCGGTTGATCTGAAGGCTATCGTAAAACAGATCCATGAGCATCGACTTGCCGCGCCCGACGCCGCCCCACATGTAAACACCCTTGGCAGCATCTGGTTTTTTCGAGAACATGCGCCACAGCACGCTGCCGCGAGGAGGAACGGCTTCAAGCTCGTCCTGCAACTGGGACAGACGCTTGGCGCAAGCCTCCTGATCCGCGTCAGGTTTCAATTCCCCATTTGCGATCAACGCCTGATAGCGCGCGTAAAAGCCTGTCATTGAGGTGCTTTTTTGACGATGGCCGTATAGGAGGCCATGTTTTCACTGCCATCCCCCTGCACCACCAGGCCGCGCAGAAAGAGGAAACGACCGGTTTCACGCGCCACCTCGACCTGTGCTTCCAGCGGTTCACCAAGCCGCGCTGCGCCAATGAAATGGGTTTGCAGCTCCAACGTGACGGCAAAGCCGGAAGGACCGATTTCCAGCACCCGCATCGCCGCAAATAAAGCGCAATCAATAAAGCCCATCATCGTTCCGCCGTGTACGGCGTCGCCCAGATTGCGGTGCTGTCGTTCCGGGAACATGCGGACCCGTGCGATATTGTCCGCAATACC
>JBCBZY010000118.1:0-8071 GCA_039815115.1 Pseudomonadota bacterium
CAACAGCTGCCAACCCGGCGGCCAACAAGGCCGAGGCCAAACCCGAAGCCACACCAGCTGCAGCCAACACTGCTCCGGCGAAAATGCCAGCGGCCAAGAAACCCGCTGCCAAGAAGGAAGTCTATACCATGGCACATAAGAAAGCAGGCGGTTCCTCCCGCAACGGCCGTGATTCAGAAGGCCGCCGTCTTGGCGTAAAGAAATATGGCAGTGAAGCTGTTGTGGCCGGCAATATTATTGTGCGCCAGCGCGGCACCAAGACCCATCCGGGTCGCAATGTGGGTATCGGCAAGGACCACACTCTTTTTGCACTCGTCGATGGCAAGGTGTCCTTCCACAAGGGCAAGCTCGGCCGCAAATATGTGTCTGTCGATGCCATGGCGGAAGCCGCCGAATAACCGGACAATCAATAACGGGTTGTCCATTGAGGGATGACCCGGATGTTCCACAGGAACACCAGATTTCAGGGAGAGGGTCACCCCTCTCCCTTTTTTTGTCTCTCCCTGCCGAAAACGTCACCGATTTGTCATCCCGCCCGGTTATTTGGCGGGCGATCGAGCGGGGACGGTTGAAACCGACTTTGGAGAGTCCCGATGTTTGCGAGAACCGAAAGATTATTGTTGCGGCCAGGCTGGCCCGAAGATGCCCCGGCCCTTTACGAAGCCATTTGTGATGAAGCGATCGTCCGCAACCTGGGCCGGGCCCCCTGGCCTTACGCGCCGGATGACGCCCGTGTCTTTCTGGATCGGTCCCGCCCCGCTCACCTGCCGGATTTTCTGATCTTCCGGCGTACGGCCGGTGCACCGCAACTTGTCGGATCGATCGGCGTCAGTCCCGATGATGATGGATCCCCGGAATTCGGCTACTGGATCTCCCGCAAACACTGGGGACTGGGCTATGCGACGGAAGCCGGTCGAGCTGCGCTTGCGGCTGCTGCAGCCATTGGTCTGTGTTCGCTGAAGGCCGCCCATTATGTTGACAATCCGGCTTCGGGCAAAGTTTTGAAAAAGCTGGGTTTCCGCCCTACCGGAGAGATAACCCGCCGCTTTGCGAAAGGTCGCGGACACAAAGTAGATGCGGTCGAGTATGATATCCGCCTGTGCGCAGATGCCGAAAGCAACGACATGCGACCGCTCGCCGCGTAACCGTCAGGCGACTTTCGGGAGCTTCCCAGTGCGCTTGGGTTCGGCGAGATCACTCACGGTATCTTCGCTTTCCGGTTGCGCCATCACCGCCGCTTCGTATTCGCTTTCGGCGAGCTGGACGAGGTCGCGGTCATCGATGTTCCAGGGGTGGAAGCCGGGCAGGAAGAACTGGATCCAGGTCCGGATCGTCCGCCGGAATGGCCCCGGTGCTATCAGCGCATAATGAGCCAGACCAGCCAGAGCGCGAGGGCCTGAAATACCGTCCTGGCGCAGCAGATCGAGCATGCCCTTGGCCCGGTTCTTGGCAAAACCGACAGAAATGCGGGCCATGAATACCGATTTCACCGTCCAGCGCTTCCAGCGACTCCAGTCACGCGTCTCGTGCAGCCAGGTATCATAGGCGACACCCTTGTGCTCGATCTCCTCTGACGCGTGCCACAGCCACATGTTGCGCTGGTCTTCGTCAGCATCGGCAAAATAGGCCGGGTTTTTGATGAATTCCGCAGCCAGAATAGCGGTCATATGTTCCAGACACATGGTCGCCGCGAGATGATAGATGGGCGGCAATTCCCGGATCCCGTCGAGCACGCCAGCCAGCGTGTCTTCGAGCCGGGAAATGTCATAGCCAGCCGCCTCCACATGCCGGTTGAAAAAGGCATGTTCGCGACTGTGAACGGCTTCCTGGCGGATGAAAGCCCCAATTTCCCGGCCCAGCTTTTCCGGAGCGTCCTTACGATATTTTTTGAGAACCTCGATAAAAAAGGTCTCTCCCCTGGGAAAGGTTACCGACAGGGCATTGAAAAAGGCCGTGCCATAAGGGTCACCGCCAGCCCAGTGGCGGTTCTCCATTGGTGCGCTGGCAAAATGCCGGTTGCGTGACTGGATATTGAGGTCGTCCGGAGTCGCACTTCCTGCGACCGAAACAGCCTGCTCGGCGGAATCATGATGGGATGGAACCTTGTCCATTAGTGCTGCGGTCCTCCAAAAGCGTTTAAACGCAAGAGATTACTGGTTAAGCGACATCTACAGGAGGAGAGTTAACAAAAGGCTGATTGCCGCCCCGAAAAAGCCGGAAATCCCGGCCATTTTGGGTCTATTCGCGATTGAATCTGTCTATCGGCTCTAGATTGCGGATATTGCGCAGACTATCGGCGTCGATAGCGAAAATACCAGACTTCATGACCCTTTTGACGCGCTTTCGCCTCATAGCGGGTTTCCGGCCAGCCGCCGGGACGGATCATCCAGTCTTTCGGTCCGCTGCAGAGCCAGTCAAACTCGCGGTGCCGGTTCATGATCATCATCGCCCATTCCAGATAGACCGGATGATCGGTTCCAAACCGGAATTCGCCGCCCGGTTTCAGTTTCGCTGCGATAAGGTCAACCGGGCCGTCATTCATGAACCGGCGTTTTGCATGCCGCGCCTTGGGCCAGGGATCGGGATGTAGCAAGTAGACGAAACTCAGACTCTCATCCGGCACCCGTTCCAGCACGTCCAGTGCATTGCCCATATACAAGCGGATATTGGGCAACACCCCGTCCCGGATATGCTGCAACGCGCCAACCATGCCGTTGAGATAGGGCTCGCAGCCGATGAAGCCGTGATCGGGCAGCATGTCAGCCCGCGCGGCAAGATGTTCCCCGGCACCGAAACCGATTTCAAAATGCATGGGCCGGTCATCGCCGAATAGCGAGGCCGAAGTCACTGGCCCGTCTTCCGGAACGCTGATCTGGGGCAGCAGCTTTTCCACCAGCTCGACCTGCGCCTCCCGCAAGGCATGGCCCTGGCGCCGGCCGTAGAGGCGCCGGATCTGCACAGGATCCGATTTTCGTCTGCGGTTCATTGGGCCGGTCCCTTCATCTGCTGCATATGTCCTCTGGCCAGCGATCGCCACAGCCATTCGATCGGGCCATAACGGAACCGGTTCAGCCACGGCAATGACCAGCCGAGCATCAGTCCGATCGGCACCAGCGCGAACAGATAGGCTTTTGGCCGGGATATTGCGCTGAACAAGCCCCCGCCATAACCAAAAAATATCAACCCGAGGATCAGGCTGGTGGCAATATAATTGGTCAGCGCCATCCTGCCCGCCGCTGCGAACCGCCTGACAATATCGGCTGTCTTCGTCCGCCTGATCAAGATCATCAGCAACGCGGCGCAACCTGCGCTGACGGCAAGATCTGCCGGTGCCGACCAGACCAGTGCGTTGCTCGCCACGATAACCGCGGCGAACTCCTCGGTGAAATTCCAGAAGGCCAGACCGGCCAAGACCGGCAACCCCAACGCAAACCCCAGAACAGCCATTTTCCGCAATAGGCGGTCCGAAAAATCCAAGGCGAAAAAGCTGGCACGATATAGTCCCATGCCAAACAGCATGGTCGACAGGGTGACCGGCAGAAACACCAAAGCAGCAAAGGCCAGACCCAGAGGGTTTGCGATTCTGGCAGCAACAATTGATTGATAATCGCCGAGGTTTCGGGTGATTTGCCGATCAAGCGCTTCCGGGTCCGCTCCAAAGGCCCGTTCGGCAGGGGCGATGGATTCTGGTGAAACCAGGCCGGCCTGCACATCATAATAGAAGGTTATCCAGACTGCACTGACATAACCGCCAGCAATCATGTGAACTGTCAGAAACAGACCAGAGGCGATGAACAGGCCCCTGACGGACAGGCCTGCAAATAGCGGCAGCATGAAACCGCAAATTGCATAGAGGCGCAGGATGTCATTATTCGCCAACAAGATAGCGTGGGCTAAACCAATCATCAAAAGCCAGGCCATGCGCAGATAATGCTGGCGCAAGGGCGCAGAATGCGAACTGCGTTCCATCATCAGCAGCACGCTTGCCCCGAAAAGCATGGCGAACAGTCCTCGCATCTTGTCTTCTATGAACAGGAAACTCGCGGTCCAAAGTCCGAGATCAATGGTTTCCATGCCGCCCCAGGCGCGCGGATTGAAATAGGCGGCCGAGGGCATGGAGAAAAAGAAGATATTCATCAGCACAATGCCCGCAACGGCAAAACCGCGGACAGCATCCATGGACTGGATCCGGCCGGGTTGCGGGCTGTCGATGCGCGTCATTATGCGGCCCTAACACCGCGCGTAGAGCTTAGAAAGCCGCTTTCAACTGATCGACCAGATCGGTTTTTTCCCAGGTAAAGAGATCTCCATCGGCAGCACGGCCAAAATGGCCATAGGCAGCAGTGGGGCCATAGATCGGCTTGTTCAGGCCGAGATGCGTCCGGATTCCCTTGGGTGTCAGGCGGACCAGCTGCGGAATAACTTCTTCCAGTTTCGCTTCATCAACCGTGCCGGTACCATGCAGGTCGACGTTGATCGACAGCGGTTCCGCGACGCCAATAGCGTAAGACAGCTGAATGGCGCAGCGCTTGGCAAGCCCGGCCGCCACGACATTTTTCGCCAGATATCGGGTGATATAGGCAGCCGAGCGATCCACCTTGGTCGGGTCCTTGCCCGAAAAGGCACCACCGCCATGTGGACTCGCGCCGCCATAGGTGTCGACAATGATCTTGCGTCCGGTCAGACCGGCATCGCCATCGGGGCCACCGATTTCAAAACGTCCGGTCGGATTGACGTGGATGACCGTATTGTCGGTGATAAACCCTTCGGGCAGGACCGCGCGGAACACGCCCATCACATATTCCCGCAATTCTTCGTAAAGCGCAGGATTGTCGCTGTCCTTGAAATAGCCGGGAGCATGCTGGGTTGAAACAACCAGTGCGGTAGCTTCAACCGGTACCTCGTTGACATAACGCAAGGTCACCTGGCTCTTGCTGTCCGGTTCCAGAAACGGGGCTTTGCCGCTGTGCCGGTCTTCGGCCATCTGGCGCAGGATCTGGTGGGAATATTGCAGCGTCGCTGGCATCAGGTCGGGGGTTTCATCGCTGGCATAGCCAAACATGATGCCTTGATCACCCGCGCCTTCATCCTTGTTGCCGCTCTCGTCCACGCCCTGGGCGATATGCGCCGACTGGGGATGCAGATGATTTTCAAAGGTCAGCGTTTCCCAGTGAAAACCTTCTTGTTCATAGCCGATTTTGCGAACCGTATCGCGTGCCGCCTTTTCTATCTCTGCCAGCGCCCCTTCGGCCCAGTTACCATCTGTATCGATCATGCCGTTACCGCGCACTTCACCGGCCAAAATTACCCGGTCCGTTGTGGTCAGCGTTTCGCAGGCAACCCGCGCTTCCGGATCCTTCGAAAGAAACAGATCCACGATCGCATCGGAAATCTGGTCGGAAACCTTGTCCGGATGCCCTTCAGAGACAGATTCAGAAGTAAAGATAAATTCAGAGCGCATGGGGAAAATCCTGTAATTTTGCTGACCCGACAGTCAGCGTTCAAGACATAAAGGAAGGTTTATATGCCCTTTAACGCCCCGCTCTGCGGAAGGCAATGGCACTTATCAGCAAGAGCAGGCCCAGTCCCAAAGAGAGAATATTGCCGTAACGGGCGAATGGTGTCGGTGCAGCGGAAGGCGGCATTGTCGCATCAATCTTGCCGGGGACACCCATTGCCACCTGATGCTCGACAATGCCGTTCGCGTTGATCACGGCGGAAATGCCGGTCGGTGTCGACCGGATGATCGGGAGGCCTTCCTCGATCGCGCGCAACCGGGCCTGCGCGAGATGCTGCGGCGGGCCCCATGCACCGAACCAGGCATCATTGGAGGGATTGAAAATAAAGTCCGGCCGGCTGGTCGGATCGACAACCCGGCCCGAAAAAATAATCTCGTAGCAGATTTGCAATCCCGCCTTGCCAAATTCCCCGAGATCTAGAGATTGCGGTCCGGGACCCGGCCAAAAGTCAAAATCACCGGGGACCAGGCGGGACAGCCCAATCGCTGTCAGTACCGGCCGCATCGGCAGATATTCGCCATAGGGCACCAGATGATTCTTGTCATAGCGACCGGTCAGTTCGCCTTCGGCATCCATGGCGAACACGCTGTTACGTGCGCCTATGGCCCGCTCTCCGGCTGCGTCAAATTCCAGCTTCAATCCGCCCAGCAGCAACATGTCGCCCGGCTTCATCAGGCTCGCCAGCTGTTGCCGGACAAATTCGGGACGATGTCGGTAGTAGCGCGCAGGATAGCCATCTTCCAGATAGTCGGGAATCGCAGCCTCCGGCCAGAACAGCAATCTTGGACGGTCATCGTCGCGGACAGTCAGCGAAGCCAGCTTGCGCAGATTCTCCGCTTCATACCCCGCCTGCCACTTGTCCTGCTGACCGATATTGGGCTGTACCACGATGATTTCGGGACGATCGGTTTGCTGTCGAGGGGTATGAAAAACACTGTCCTTGGTGATGACCGAAGGCACTGCGAGCAGCAGCGCGACCGGGAGAGCCAGTTTCCACTGGCGGCGAAAGGCCAGCAGCAGAACGGCTGCCGCAATCACCGCGATCGCAGACAGGCCGTAGCTTCCGACATATTTTGTCAGGAACGGCAATTGACCGAGGGGCAGCAGGACACTGCCCAGCGGATTCCAGATAAACCCGCTAAACACCCAGCTGCGCAGCCATTCGGTGAAAATCCAGAAACCTGCAAATGCCAATATCAGGGCCAGCGGATGCGTCCTGCCCAGCAATTTCGCGCCCAGTGCTGTCAGAGCCGGATAGAGCGCGAGATAAAGAGACAGGGCAACAACCGCGAAATAGCCGAGAGATTCAGGCATGGCTGACTGATAGGTAAATGCTCGCGCAATCCAGTTGAGACCCACGACAAAATGACCAACCCCGAACAACCAGCCCGCCAGAAAAGCGGACTTGCGGCTTTCCGTCTCCAGAACGAGCGCCATCCACAAAGCCAGGCAGATCAGCGTTACCGGCCACAAGTTGAGCGGAGCAAAACCAGTTGCGGAAAGCCCGCCAGCCAGCAGTGACAGCCAGTAGGGATGACGCAGCAAAAGAGTACGAACAGAGGACACCGGCAGCTTGTGCCGCGTTCCCGCATCAGGTTCAAATGTTAAATGCACACTGAACCCGATGTTGTGGGTTACGGTCAGGATTTCATCATTGCCGCATGCGGGAATTTGCCGGTATAGGTTCCGCATGTCCCTGCTATCCTTGATCGCATTTGCTTTGGCACAACCGGCTGTCCCGTCTGCCAAAGCGCCCTCAGCGCCAATCGCGCTGACCGCCGAACAGCAACGCGACCTCTCCTGCGTGGCCATATTGGCAATTGTCGCTTCGGAACAGGAGAACGGCATCACAACTGCACTGGAATACCCGCTCCTCGCCGATCGAGGCGCCGAATATGCCGGCCTTACCGGTGTTCGCATCATGACTGAAACGGGACGAAGCCGGGAGCAGGTCCGGAAAGACATTCTTGCCGCAGTGACGGTTCATCAGGCGCGGGTTGCGGAGGTTGGCTCGCCGCGGCAGGTTGTTAACGAACAGATGGGAATCTGCCTGCCCTTGCTGGATGCTGTTGTCCCCCCCCGACCAAAACCAACTCTCAACCAGTGCGCAGCGATGCTGCAGCTTGCCTATGAAGAGGTCTATGCGCGGGAGAAATTGTCGAAAACCGCTCAGGATCTCAAGACTTTGGCCTTTGTGCTCGATAGCCGGGCACGGGATGACCTCAAAGCCAAAGGCTATAGCGGAAATGAAAGCGATGTCATTCTGACCCGGGCGCGCGAAGAGATGCGCGCGCGTGATGAAAGCCGCAAGGGTCTCCGGGTGGCTCCGGATCTCGATTATGATCATTGTTTCGCGCTTGCCGCACCAGAACTGAAGGATCAGAAATATGAGCACTGAACTGCGCCCGTTTCACCTGGCATTTCCAGTTGATGATCTTGCGTCGGCAAGGGAGTTTTACGGTGAACTGCTGGGTTGCCGCGAAGGACGCAGCAGTGACAGCTGGATCGATTTTGATCTGTTTGGCCACCAAATTGTGACCCATCTGAGTCCG
>JBCBZY010000352.1:0-2733 GCA_039815115.1 Pseudomonadota bacterium
CCACGCTTGCGGTCCATTTTCAGGATCTGGAAAGGCTGTGAAATGTCCATCAGCGGGGTCACGTCACGCACGGGGCGGACATCAACCTGGCTGCCGGGCAGGAAGGCTACGGCGCCGTCAAGATCAACTGTGAAACCACCTTTGACGCGTCCGAAGATAATACCGTCAACACGGTTGCCTTCGTCATATTCTTTTTCAAGCTTGTCCCAGCTGGCTTCGCGGCGAGCGCGGTCGCGGGACAACATGGCTTCACCATTCACATTTTCGATGCGGTCAACATAGACTTCGACTTCATCGCCAACATTCAGGTCGGCTTTTTGACCGGGAGCAGCGAATTCGCGCAGCGCCACACGGCCTTCTGATTTCAAGCCCACATCGATGATTGCCATGTCATTTTCGATGCCGACAACGGTGCCTTTGACTACGCGGCCTTCAAAGCCTTGGTCTTCACCGCCAATTGATTCGTTTAAAAGTGCCGCGAAATCGTCGCGACTGGGAAATGCCGTAGAGGCCATATAAGAGTTCCTTAACAGATATTTTTTCGGGCCAAGCGGTTGGTTCCGCTGGTCTTGGACCAAAACATGACCGCCACCGCATGTGACAGCCATATCCCCCAGAAAACTACCATAAACTGATGATACGAAGGTTGGAGCGCAAATAGCAAAAGCTGCGCCATAGCCGGAGCGGCGCATTACCGTTCCGTCTGGCACATCATCTTTTCGCTATGCCGGATCTTTGTCGCGCCGGCGGCTTATCTTCGCATTCACCAAGGCAATTGCCTGTTGAACGGCGTCGCCTATAGTCAAATCGGTCGTATCTAGCAAGTCCGCATCTTCCGCGGGTTTAAGCGGAGCGGTGACGCGGCTGCGATCGCGTTCGTCGCGTTTCAATATGTCGGCAAGTATATCATCAAAGTTCACCATCTCGCCGCGGCGCTTCATTTCTTCGAAACGGCGAACCGCGCGCGCTTCGGATGAGGCGGTTACAAACAGCTTCACATCGGCATCCGGCGCGATGACCGTGCCGATGTCCCGGCCATCCAGAACAGCACCGGATGGTTGGTAGGCGAAGTCTTTCTGGCGCTTGTCCAAGGCAAGGCGGACCTCTGGATGGACCGAAACCCGGCTAGCGAGACCGCCAACCGCTTCGCTGCGCAGGCCCGGTTCATCCAGCAACGCGCCATCAAATGCGCAGGCTTTAACCGCGTCGCCCGGATTGTCGGCATTCCCGCGCTGTTCCCGCAAGGTCCACCCGACTGCGCGATAGAGCAAACCGGTATCCAGAAAGGGCAGGTCGAAATGCTTCGCGAGTTCCTTGGAGATCGTGCCCTTGCCAGAGGCGGTTGGTCCATCGACGGCGATGATCATTTGCTGCTACCCTGTAATGTGGTCAGCATATCCGCAAATCCCGGGAAGCTGGTTTCTGTTGGGCTCATATCATCAACCGTTGCACCCTTTTTGGTAACGAGGCCGGCCACTGCAAAGCTCATGGCGATACGGTGATCGAGCGCTGTTTCAATCGCAGTCTTTTTCTTGCCGCCCGGGATCAGATCACCATTTCCGGTGATGATAATGCCGTCTTCCTTTTCGGTTACGTCTACGCCCAACAGGCTTAGTCCCGCTGCCATTTGGTGCAATCGATCGGATTCCTTGACCCGCAGCTCCGCCAATCCGCTCGTCGTTGTGGTCCCTTGGGCGAGCGCGGCGGCGATAAACAGGATCGGAAATTCATCAATCATGCTGGGCGCGATATCGGCCGGCACATCAATGCCGGTCAATTTGCTGTGCTTCACATGAATGTCGGCAACGGGCTCTCCGCCTACGGTGCGTTTCTTCTTGAAGCTGATGTCACCGCCCATTTGCTGCAATATCGCGAACAGGCCTGCACGGGTCGGATTGATGCCGACATTCTCAACAACGATATCTGATCCTGGCACCAGCAAAGCGGCCACGACTGGAAAAGCGGCGGAGGAAGGATCACCCGGCACCTTGATTTTTTGCGGTGACAGTTCGGCTTCCCCGGTCAGCGAAATGACCCGGCTGCCGTCCTTGTCGGTTTCGACCGTCAGGTCTGCGCCAAAGCCTTTTAACATGGTTTCGCTATGATCGCGGGTGAGAACCGGCTCGATTACGCGCGTGACACCGGGCGTATTCAGTCCGGCAAGCAGGATGGCTGATTTAACCTGGGCTGATGCCACGGGCAGGCGATATTCCATAGGCACTGCTGGGCACAGACCGCGCACGGTCAGCGGCAGGCAGGCCTTGCCGTCCGAAGACATCCGTGCGGTAAATTCTGCGCCCATGGTCGACAGCGGTTCGATTACCCGGCCCATTGGCCGCTTGGAAAGGCTGGCATCGCCGGTAAAGGTCACGCTGATATCGTGAGACGCAACCAGACCCATCAGCAAGCGCACCGAGGTTCCGCTATTGCCCAGATCAATTGCCGTGTCCGGTTGCATGAGGCCGCCAACACCGACGCCATGCACGGTCCAAGTGTCATCGCTTTTTTCTATAGTCGCGCCCATGGCCCGCAAGGCGGCGGCGGTGGCCAGAACATCTTCACCTTCCAGCAAGCCGGTAATCTGGCTCCTGCCGACAGCGAGAGAAGAGAGAATCAGGGAACGATGCGAAATGGATTTGTCGCCGGGCACTGTAATGCGACCGGTCAAAGGGCCTGCGGGGGCAAAGGAAGTCGCCTGTGTCCCTGTTGTCTTCTGAACTGTTGGTTTGCTGG
>JBCBZY010000100.1:0-8932 GCA_039815115.1 Pseudomonadota bacterium
GATTGTCGAATGGGCGCGGCCGGGTGACCGGATCGTCATCATGGGCGCGCGCGATGACACGCTGAGCGGGTTTGCTGCGGGCATCCTGGAACGACTGGACGGTTGATCGGCAATCGTGGCCCTGAGGATCCGGAATCGTGATGCCCGCCGGCTCTGGCTGAACAGCCAGGGGCTGGCGACGGCTCCGACGGGCCCGCTCGACCTGCGGGAGATCATCCGGAAACTGGGCTTTGTACAGCTCGACACGATCCGCAATGTCACCCGGGCGCATCATCATATCCTGTGGAGCCGCAACCAGAATTATCGCGAGCCGATGCTCAATCGCCTGCTGGCGAAAGACCGCGCCGTGTTCGAGCATTTCACCCATGATGCCTCGGTGCTGCCGATGGAATTCTTCCCGATGTGGCAGCGGCAGTTCACCCGGCTGGCCGAGCGTCTGGGCCGCTCCGATTTCTACCGGACCTCACTGGCCGCAGACGAGATTGCCGCGATCAAGGCGCGCATTGCCGACGAAGGGCCGCTCTCCACTCATGCCTTTGACACGAAGATTGAGGGCAAGAAGGAAATGTGGGCGCGGCCGCCGCACAAGAAGGCGCTGGATCACCTCTGGTATACCGGCGAACTGAGCACCTCGCACCGGGACAATTTTATCAAATATTATGACCTGATCGAGCGGGTTATTCCCGATCATCATCGCGATGCGCAGCATGAGGACGCGCACCAGCTCGACTGGCTGTGCCGCAATGCGCTCGACCGGCTGGGCTTTGGTTCGCCCGGCGATATCCAGCGATTTTGGGCCGCCGCCAGCGCAAGGGAAGTGCGGGACTGGACCGAAAGCAATGCCCATATGCTGGTGCCTGTCGAACTGCAATCCGCGGATGGCGAATGGTTCAAGGCGCTGGCTCCGGAAGATATTGAGGAGCGGTTGGCCGAAAATGTCAAACCGACCTCCAGATTGCGAATCCTCAGCCCGTTCGACCCGGTCATCCGCAACCGGACGCGGCTGTTACGGCTATTCGGCTTTGACTACCGGATCGAGATTTTTGTGCCGGCGGCGAAACGCAAATGGGGCTACTATGTCTATCCGCTGCTCGAAGGCGACCGGATGGTTGGCCGGGTGGAACTGAAAGCCGACCGCAAGGCGGGCTGGCTGAAACTGCTCAACCTCTGGCCCGAACCCAGGGTGAAATGGACCGCCGCCCGGGCGGAGAAGCTCGAGGCCGAGCTGTGCCGCCTGGCCCGTTTCATCGGCGCCGAATTTATTCGGGACTGACGGGTTCCTGCGGCTGACGCTGCATGGCGAAAACTTCGGGATACTTGAGATACATGCCGGTCCACAGGATCACCAGCATCACCACCGGAATCCAGGGGGGATAATTGCCGATTGCGATCTCGATCGCCGTCGCCCCGGCGAGATGCGCACTCATCAGCAGGAAGCCGACCTTGCGCGTATAGGGCACCAGAAACATGACGCAGTAGAAGATCACCGTGATCCCCAGCGGCAATTGTTCATTGCCCCAGCCGGCCTTGGCGAGCTGCGCCTGAATCTCCGGATTGCCGCTGAGATTGAGATACGCATCGAACAGAAAGGCGACAACGATCAGGCCGGTCAGAAGCCAGAAACCGGTTTCGCGGATTTTTTCGGACATGGTGTGTCTCTCCTAGGGTCTAGAACGGGTTGAGGGTGAAGCCCTGCTGCTGCAATTGCGCATGAGCAGTCATCGCCGACAGATTCATGCGCACGCCCGGCAGCAGGTCTGCATTTTGAATCTTGTGGGCCGCAGCGCTTTGTCCGCACAGGTGGAAAGTGACGCCTTTTTCCTGGAGCGCCGCAATCGCGATCGCACTGCCGTTGGTGGCACCATCATTGCGCGCGGCATAGCTTGTCTGGTTCAGCAGATCACCGGCAGCCCCGCCATGGACGACAATTGCGAGACGGATATTTTCTGCCGGAACCCCGGCTTTCACGTGCATGTTGATGAAACGCGCGGTGCTCTCGATGGTGCGGTTGAGTTTGCCCGGTTCAGCCTTTTTTGCCACATCGAAAGCGATTCGGAATGTGCTGTCGGCGGGCAGGGACGCATCTGTCTCCACTTCCGCGGTGGGACCAAAATCCTCAAAAACCGGGCCGGTTTCAAACCCTTCGAGCTGGGCGGACGCCGGCGTGGCTGCCAGCCAGATGCTGAGGCAGAGGGCTGGTGCGATTGATTTCATGGTGAGTCCTGTCTCTGGTGTGTTTCCAGTTGCGTGATTTGCAACTCGCACGTGGATCTTATCAAGCGGCTTCACATTGTGGAAGCTTCCTGTCATCTCTATGTCACTGCCACAGACAAGGATACGCAACACACCCGTGACACCTCTTAAAGGGGACGTACGATAATGTTTGACGGTTTCGACGCCATATTGCTGGCCCGCATTCAGTTTGCTTTCACGGTCAGCTTCCATTTCATTTTCCCGGCCTTTTCGATCGGACTGGCCAGCTATCTCGCTGTTCTCGAAGGACTCTGGCTGAAAACCGGCAAGCAGATTTACATGGATCTGTTCAAATACTGGCTGAAGATTTTCGCCGTGACCTTCGCCATGGGCGTCGTGTCGGGCATTGTCATGTCTTATCAGTTTGGCACCAACTGGTCGGTTTTCTCGGACAAGGCGGGACCGGTGATCGGGCCGCTCATGGCCTATGAGGTGCTGACCGCCTTTTTCCTCGAGGCCGGTTTTCTCGGCGTCATGCTGTTTGGGATGAACAAGGTCGGCAAGAAACTGCATTTTGCCGCGACGCTGATGGTGGCGATCGGGACCTTCATTTCGGCGTTCTGGATATTGAGCGTGAACAGCTGGATGCAGACGCCGACGGGGCATGAAATCGCCGCCAATGGCCAGTTTGTGCCCGGCGAGAGCTGGTGGCCGATTGTCTTCAATCCGAGCTTTCCCTACCGGCTGGTGCACACGGTGATTTCCGCTTATCTGACCACCGCTTTCGTTGTCGGTGCGGTCGGTGCCTGGCATCTGCTGAAAGACCGGACCAACGCCCATGCGCGCAAGATGTTCTCGATGGCAATGTGGATGGCGGCCCTGGTCGCGCCAGTGCAGATTTTCGCCGGCGACATGCACGGTCTCAACACGCTCGAACATCAGCCAGTAAAGATCATGGCGATGGAAGGCCATTATGACAGCCATCCCGAAGGCGCCCCGCTGATCCTGTTTGGCATTCCCAACAGCGAAGAAAAGCGGATCGATTATGCCATTGAAATCCCCAAGCTCGGCTCGCTGATCCTGAAGCATGATCCCGATGCGCCGATGGATGGCCTCGATACTGTGCCCGATGCTGACGAACCGCCGGTGGGGATAGTCTTCTGGTCGTTCCGGATCATGGTCGGGATCGGCTTTGCCATGCTCGGCATCGGCCTGTGGAGCCTGATCGCCCGCTGGCGCAAAAAGCTTTATGACTGGACCTGGCTGCACAAGGCGGCGCTGATCATGGGGCCGTCGGGTTTTGTCGCGGTCATTGCCGGGTGGATCACCACCGAGGTGGGACGTCAGCCCTTCACCGTCTATGGCCTGCTGCGCACCGCCGAAAGCGCGTCGCCGCTGGCGGCACCAGCGGTCGCGGCGTCCTTGATCGCCTTTGTCATCGTCTATTTCGCGGTGTTCGGGATCGGCACCTGGTACATTCTGAAGCTGATGGGCAAAGTCCCGAAAACCGGCGAAGCCGGTGTGGCCTCGACCGAAACCGGACCGGTACGCACTGCCGGCATCGCACCCGGCCCGGCCCAGGCAGATGCTCCGGCCTTCACGCCCAAACCGGAAGGAGCGGCCTGATGGATCTGACAATTATATGGGCTTTCATCATCGCCTTCGCGGTGTTCGCCTATGTCGTGATGGATGGGTTTGATCTGGGTATCGGCATCCTGTTTCCGGTCTTTGATGTCGGCGACGAGAGAGATCAGGCAATGAACAGCATTGCGCCGGTCTGGGACGGCAATGAAACCTGGTTGGTGCTGGGTGGGGGCGGTTTGATGGCGGCATTTCCGCTTGCCTATGCGATCATCTTGCCCGCGACATATCCGCTGATCATCATCATGCTGCTCGGGCTGGTCTTTCGCGGCGTGGCGTTCGAGTTTCGCTGGCGTGACCCGGATCATCGCGCTTTTTGGGACTGGGCTTTTACCGGCGGATCGCTCGCGGCTGCTTTTTCGCAAGGCATGGTACTCGGCGCGCTGCTGCAAGGCGTGGAAGTGGCGGACCGCGCCTATGCGGGCAGCTGGTTTGACTGGCTCACACCCTATACGCTGCTCACCGGTCTTGGCACTGTCGCTGGCTATGCCTTGCTCGGAGCGACCTGGCTGATCTGGAAAACCGAAGGTGGCGCACAGGATCATGCCTATCGGCTGGCAAAGCCGGCGGCGGCGGCGACACTGGTGCTGATGGCCGGCGTGAGTCTTTACACCCCGTTTCTTGAAGCGCAATATTGGGAGCGCTGGTTCACCATGCCGAACATCCTGTTTGCCTCGCAAGTGCCGCTGCTGGTTCTGATCCTCAGCTATTTCCTGTTCCGCGGGCTGTTCAAGCGCCAGGAAGCTGCACCATTTCTGCTGTCGCTAGGCCTGTTCCTGCTGGGCATGGCCGGGCTCGGCATTTCGATGTTCCCGTTCATCGTGCCCGACCAGATCACGATCTGGGATGCCGCGGTGCCGGAAAGCAGCCAGATATTCATGCTGGTCGGTGTGGTGGTGACCGTACCACTGATCCTGATCTATACCGGCTGGGCCTATTGGGTGTTCCGCGGCAAGGTGGGCAGCGAGGGCTATCACTGATGGAGCCGGAACCCGCGCCTTCTGGTAATGAGGCCCCGCTGTGGAAGCGGCTCGGCTGGATGGTTTTGATCTGGCTGAGCAGCGTAACGGTGCTGACAATTGTCGCCTACGGGATCCGGTTCTGGCTCAAGCCCTAGAAATTATTTGACCCGCGCGAGTTGAATCATCGGCCATTCTGTTCCACTCACGGGAGTGGAATAGAAAGTGGAGATTCGCGCCCATGAAAACCCGTGCCGCCGTCGCCTTTGAAGCGAAGAAACCGCTGGAGATTGTCGAACTGGATCTCGAGGGACCGCAAGAGGGCGAAGTTCTGGTCGAGATCATGGCCACGGGGATCTGCCATACCGACGCCTATACGCTCGACGGTCTCGACAGCGAGGGCAAATTTCCCAGCGTACTGGGTCATGAGGGCGCGGGTATCGTTCGTGAAGTCGGACCCGGAGTAACCTCGATTGCGGTCGATGATCATGTCATTCCGGCCTATATTCCCGAGTGCCGGCAGTGCAAAAGCTGTCTCAGCCAGAAAACCAATCTCTGCACCTCGATCCGCGATACTCAGGGGCGGGGGCTGATGCCCAATGGCACCAGCCGCTTCTCGTACAAGGGCGAGACGATTTATCACTATATGGGCTGTTCCACCTTCTCGAACTTTGTCGTCATCCCGGAAATCGCCGCTGCCAAAATTGACCCCTCCGCCCCGTTCGAAAGTGCCTGTTACTGTGGTTGCGGCGTCACCACAGGGGTTGGCGCGGTGATCAATACGGCGGATGTCGAAGCGGGGGCCGCGGTAATTGTCTTCGGTCTCGGCGGCATTGGGCTGAACGTTATCCAGGGTGCCCGAATGGTGGGTGCGAGCCAGATTGTTGGCGTGGATATCAACAGCGATCGCGAGGAATGGGGTCGCCAGTTCGGCATGACCGACTTTGTGAATCCCAAGGATGTCAGCGGCGATATTGTCGCGCATCTGGTGGCGCTGACCGATGGCGGCGCGGATTACACATTTGATTGCACCGGCAATACCGACGTCATGCGGCAGGCGCTCGAATCCTGTCACCGCGGCTGGGGCGAAAGCATCATCATCGGCGTGGCCGAGGCGGGCAAGGAAATCGCGACCCGGCCATTCCAGCTGGTCACCGGCCGGGTCTGGAAAGGCACAGCCTTTGGCGGCGCGCGGGGCCGGACCGATATTCCGAAAATCGTCGACTGGTACATGAACGGCAAGATCGAGATTGATCCGATGATCACGCACAAATTATCACTGGAAGACATCAACAAGGGTTTTGACCTGATGCATGCGGGCGAAAGCATCCGCAGCGTTGTGGTCTACTGAAACACCAAAGGAGAAGAATATGTTCAGTCACGTCATGGTCGGTACAAGCGACATTGAAAAGGCGAAGGAATTTTACACGAAAGTGCTGGGAACGCTGGGCGCCGGGGAGCCGATGCCGAACGAGGCGGATACCGGACACCAACGTCTGTTCTGGATCCATAATGGCGGCATTTTTGGGGTGTCGGAACCGATTGATGATCAGCCTGCCACCTGTGCCAATGGCGCAACCATCGGCTTCGCTTGTGACTCGCTGGAACAGGTAAAGGCTTTTCATGATGCCGGTGTTGCCGCTGGCGGCACGTCGATAGAAGACCCTCCGGGTCTCCGGGAGTCGACCATGGGCGGTATGCATCTGTCCTATGTTCGCGATCTTGACGGCAACAAGCTCTGCGCCATGCACCGCGTCGCCTGAGCGGCATGGAAACTGTCTCCACCAACCGCAGTCACGGCGGTATGCAGGGCGTTTACCGCCATGCCTCCGCCGCGACCGGTACCGACATGAGTTTTGCGGTCTATGTTCCGGATCATGATTCCGGTCAGAAGCTGCCGGCGCTTTGGTATCTGTCGGGTCTGACCTGCACTCATGCCAATGTGATGGAAAAAGGCGAATATCGGCGGCTCGCGAGCGAACTGGGCCTGATCATCGTCGCGCCGGATACTTCGCCGCGGGGAGAAGGTGTGCCCGATGATCCGGGCTATGATCTGGGGCAGGGCGCGGGCTTCTATGTCGATGCGACGCAGGAACCCTGGGCGGAACATTTCCAGATGCGGAGCTATATCGAAAAAGAGCTGCCTGCCCTGATAGCGGAGCAATTCCCGGTCGATCCAGAACGGCAGGGCATATTTGGCCATAGCATGGGCGGACATGGCGCATTGACCATCGCCCTGCGCAATCCGGATGTCTGGAAAAGCGTATCCGCCTTTGCCCCGATTGTTGCGCCGAGCCAGTGCCCGTGGGGCAAGAAGGCGCTGGGTCGCTATTTGGGCGAAGATCGCGCTGCCTGGCGGGAACATGATGCCTGTGCGCTGATCGAAGATGGCGCGCGGATTGGTGATATTCTGGTGGATCAGGGTGCTGCAGATCAGTTTCTGAAAGAACAGCTCCAGCCAGATTTGTTGGTTGACGCCTGCCAGCGCGCGTCTATCCCCTTGACGCTCAATCTGCGCGAGGATCATGACCACAGTTATTTCACCATTTCCACCTTCATGGATGACCATCTGCGCTGGCACGCCGAACGGCTCTGACGGACACTCTCTCTATGCTCACTGATTCCGATGACATTTTACAGATGCGCGAGGCTGTGCATGCTCTATGTGCCGATTTTCCGGGCAGCTACTGGCGGGACAAGGATCGCGAACGGGCCTATCCTGGTGAATTTGTCGAAGCGCTCACCAACGCCGGGTTTCTCGCCGCGCTGATCCCCGAGGAATATGGCGGCAGTGGTCTCGGCCTGACCGAAGCGGTGGCGATACTGGAGGAAATCCACAAGTCCGGATGCAATGCCGCGGCCTGTCATGCGCAAATGTATACGATGGGCACGATCCTGCGGGATGGCAATGCGGACCAGAAGGCGCAATATCTGCCCAAAATCGCCACCGGCGAGCTGCGTCTCCAGGCTTTTGGTGTCACCGAACCGGGCAGCGGAACCAATACGCTCGGTCTCAAGACCACCGCCGTGCGGGATGGCGATGACTATGTCATCAATGGCCAGAAGGTCTGGACCAGCCGCGCAGAATATAGCGACCTGATGATCCTGCTCGCGCGCACTACACCGCAGGGTCAGGTGGAGAAGCGCACCGAGGGACTGTCGGTATTCATCGTCGACATGCGAGAGGCCGCGGGCAATGGCCTCACCATCAAGCCGATCCGCACGATGATCAACCACAGCACCACCGAGGTCTATTTTGATGACCTCCGGGTCCCGGCACAAAATCTGATCGGCGAGGAAGGCAAGGGTCTGCGCTATATTCTGAACGGGATGAATTCCGAACGCGTGCTGATCGCGGCCGAATGTATTGGCGATGCGCGCTGGTTCACCGAAAAGGCCGCCCACTATGCCAGCGAGCGGGAAGTCTTTGACCGCCCGATCGGCCAGAATCAGGGCGTACAATTTCCCATTGCCCGCAGCTTCGCCCAGACCGAGGCGGCTGACTTGATGGTGCGCAAGGCTGCGGCACTGTTCGATGCGGGAGAGCCGATGGCGGCGGAAGCGAATATGGCGAAGATGCTCGCCTCCGAAGCCTCATGGGCCGCCGGCGAGGCCTGCATGCAGACCCATGGCGGCTTTGCTTTTGCGGAAGATTACGACATTGAGCGGAAATGGCGCGAGACGCGGCTGTACCAGATCGCCCCGATTTCCACGAACCTGATCCTGTCCTATCTGGCGGAACATGTGCTCGATCTGCCGCGATCCTATTGAGCTAGAACATGCCTTTCGCGCAATAATCCAGCCAGTTTTCGATCGCGGTGAGACCCTTTGCGGTTAGCCGCGGCAATTGCGGTTCCGTGCCCGCAGCCGCAGTCTCCTTGTCGACAAGGCCATTGTCCGACAATATGTCCAGATATCGCTGGGCGACATCTGAGGACAATTGGGCGTTGTCATTAATAGCAATTTTCCCATCGTCTGGCTTGGCCGCTCCCGAGATATAGGCGGACAAAAGCATGTCCCACGGCATTTCTCCCCAACCGAAGCCGGGGATTAATTCCTGCCTCTTCTGATTGCAGACCCAGATATATTTAGCGAGTTTCAAACGGCGCGTCGCGGTCTCATCCCGCCCGGCACTCGCC
>JBCBZY010000274.1:0-3953 GCA_039815115.1 Pseudomonadota bacterium
AATGCTGTCAATCGCGCAATCCTTCGGGATTGCCTTGCGGATATCGGCAAGCCGCTTGTAGAGTTTCATTTGCACCTTGATACCGGCTTCCTCAACCGCATCACGCGACCAGGTTTCGATGGCATCAGAGCGATCGAGCCCAACATCAAGCGAACGGCGAATATAGCGCTGGGTCGCCGAACCAAAGCTGGCAAATTCCTTCATTTCCGAAAGCGTCAAGGCGCCTGGTACTGATTGCGTTGCTCTGGTCATCGTAACTCCTACTCTGGAACAGTGTCTGTCCCCACGAGAGTCACTTGACCAAAACATGGTTAGGATTTGATTAATCATAACGCAGATGCGGCGTTTTTTGTTTCCAACCAGTTCAAATATTTTGAAAATTACATGTTTGCAGCCGAAAGTTTCGACCAACGGCAACCCTGTTTCGACCGGACACGATTCCGATAGAGACAATTGATACCATTTTATCCTAAGCTGCCAGGCAATAAGAAATTAGGCGCTTAATGAGAAAATTCGACATCGGAAATCACAAACCATCTGTGGGGCAGCAGGTTGCTATCCTGTCGATCCTTGGTTTTTGGTTGTTTTACGTAATCATCATCACGCTGCGTGCGGCGGTTGGCGACTGGCCAGCGCAGGAAGAACTGGCCGTGCGCCGGGTTGTTGTGACCATTTTGGGTATCGTGATCACCTACATGCTGTACCGCCTGCTGCGGCTATTTGAGGATAAAGCTCTTTCGACCCGGATCATCACCGCTTTTGCCGGTGCCATTCCCTGCGCCATCGCGATCGCGGCGTTCAACTTTTACATGTTCAACGTCTATGATCCGCAAAGTCTTTTCGATGAAAAGAATATGGAAGAAATGCGCAAATATATGGAGCAGGAGAATTTCGCGCTGAAGGTCATCGTTGAGGACAGCATCTCGCGGTTCTTCTTCATGATCAGCTGGGCCTCACTCTACCTGACGCTTAGCTATGCCAGCGAAGTTCGCACCGTCGAGCGCAAGGCCGCACGCTTTGCGCAAGCTGCACAGGATGCCGAACTGCGCAGCCTGCGCTATCAGGTCAATCCGCATTTCCTGTTTAACACGCTCAACAGTCTCAGCACTCTGGTGATGCGCAGCCAGCCCGAAGAGGCAGAGGCGATGATCCTCAACCTGTCAAAATTTTACCGCACCAGTCTGTCCGGTGATCCTTTGGAAGATGTTGCTCTATCCGAAGAAGTACATCTGCAGAATCTCTATCTGGATATTGAAGCTGTACGCTTCCCCAAGCGGCTCAAGACCGAGACAGATATACCCGACGAGTTGATGGATGTGCTGGTGCCGGGACTCATTCTGCAACCGCTAGTGGAAAATGCCATTAAGCACGGCGTGGCTCACAGCAAACGTCCTGTGACAATCAGTATCAGCGCACGAACGGCGGGCGATTTTCTCAAACTCACCGTCGCTGATGATGGTGATGCGCAGCCGCAGAGCAAATCCAGCGCGCACAATAATGGCATTGGCCTGGCCAATGTCCGCGACCGGCTGGAGACTAGATTTGGCTCGCAGGCCAAGCTAAGAACATCCTATCCTGAAACTGGCGGGTTCATCGCGGAACTGACTATGCCCCTCTTAGCGGATATCTGACAATGGCTGACGAAACAGCAACAGGTACAGCACAGCTCAAGACATTGATCGTCGATGACGAACCGCTGGCGATTGAACGGCTGCAGCTATTATGCGCCAGACAGGAACATATTAACCTGGTCGGCACCGCCAGCGATGGCGAAGCGGCAATTCGCCTCGCCGAGCAACTTGAGCCAGATCTTCTGCTGCTCGACATTGCAATGCCCGGGATGACCGGGCTCGAAGTTGCGAAAAACCTGGCCGGCCTAAAGAAAGCGCCAGCAATTATTTTCGTGACGGCATTCGACAAATTTGCAGTGGAAGCTTTCGGCGTTGCGGCCATTGATTATGTCCTGAAGCCGGTTGAAACAGCGCGGCTGACGCTCGCTATCTCCCGCGTGCTGGAACGCAAGACGGATCAACTACAGGCTCCTGCTGAAGAATCGCCGTGGGCCGAGGAATTCTGGGTGCCTTATAAATCAGAATTGCGCCGGATTGCTGCATCGGAAATTAACCGGATCGAGGCTGAACGTGACTATATGCGATTGCACGTCGGCGGCGAGCAGGGCGGCACCAGCTATTTGCTGCACCAGACAATTACCGGCCTGGAAGGACGGCTCAACCCGGAGAAATTTATCCGCCTGCACCGCTCTCATCTGGTTCGGCGCGACTGGATCAGCGGCCTGCGCCATGATGGCGGTGGTATCTGGATTGCCTGTCTGAAATGCGGCACGGAAATTCGCATCGGCCGAACGCATCTGGCCGAAGCCAAGAAGCTGGCTGGGCGATAAGTCCGTTTCCCTGCGCTCGATCTCTGACACTACCCCTGGATATAGGATAGATAAAAATAAACCCCGGTGTAAGGGCACCGGGGTTCGTAGGTAGTTTGGCCAAATAGGGGCCGCTTAATTGGGATTCGCGGCTCTTGGGTTACTTTACTTGATGGCTATTAATTGCCGCCGATCACCACTGTGCTGGTGCCGAGCGTTCCTGCCTCTGCTCTGGCGATCAGCTGCACCTTGGCACGTTTGGCCGACATCTTGGCTTCCTGAACACATCCTTTGTGATCAGCCATATCTCTGAGGCTTTTGCTGTCATATCCGCCGCATACTTGACGCACGGCTCCCTTGATACGGCCGTCCAGTGTTTCCTGACCATCAGCGCTGGTCAGATCCAGATCGGCATAGCTGACTTCAACTGTCCGCGTGATACGGTTCTGGGCACTCGCGCTGGCGGCAAAACCGGTTACAGTTACGGCGATGGCTGCAGCGGCACATAGGCCTTTGCTCAAAATAGAATTCTTCATAGGTACACTCCTCACTCATATTTCAGGGAAGCGCTGGCATTGGGGGGACCAGACTACCCTTTGGGGTTATGAGTGCGGGAGCAGATGTTTCGACCAGCTCGGGGAAGAGCTTTTGACTTATGCTGCTGCTCCCGCCTCGCATTCTTAGATACGGGAAGGCGGTGCGGCGAGCATCTCAAAGTCGATAAACAGCCATTTGGCTCGTCGAACAGCAAAAAGCTTCGACAAACGACATCAGGACGTCGATCAAAGTAAAACTATGTAACTTTTGTTACTATTCAGATAGTTACAGATTCTACCGAATCAGGGTGTATTATGAGGCTAAATCGGCCTGATTCGAACGAATCTGGCCCGAATTCTAAATTAGCCCCGAAAGCGGGCTCGATGGATCAGCATACATCCTGCGCCCCATCCGGCCGGATAGATAAGCTTCCCGCCCAGCTTCCACGGCCAGCTTCATGGCACGCGCCATCCGCACGGGCTCCTTGGCCTCGGCAATGGCCGTGTTCATCAGCACGCCGTCACAGCCCAGCTCCATCGCCACGGCGGCATCGCTCGCCGTACCGACACCGGCATCCACCAGCACGGGAACGCTGGCACCCTCTACAATCAAACGGATCGTCACGCGGTTTTGAATGCCCAGCCCGGAGCCTATCGGCGCGCCCAAGGGCATGATTGCGACTGCACCAGCATCTTCCAGTTGTTTCGCAGCAATCGGATCGTCGACGCAATAGACCATTGGCTTAAAGCCTTCCTTGGCCAGCACTTCGGTTGCTTCCAAAGTTTCGCGCATATTAGGATAAAGCGTCTTTGCTTCGCCCAGCACTTCCAGCTTCACCAGATCCCAGCCGCCTGCCTCACGCGCCAGCCGCAAAGTACGGATCGCATCATCGGCATTGAAGCAGCCTGCGGTATTGGGCAGATAAGTGATCTTCTTGGGATCGATAAAGTCAGTCAGCATCGGCTGGTTGCGGTCCATTACGTTCACACGGCGCACCGCCACGGTAACAATCTCCGCACCCGCCGCCTCAACCGCA
>JBCBZY010000004.1:0-25004 GCA_039815115.1 Pseudomonadota bacterium
ACCGCTTCGCCATTTTTCAGCCGGACTGATCGCTGCGGCGAGAGCACCGCCATAACGATACATTTGTTTACACTACCGTGCGTCCCAATTCAGCTTGCGGTCAGTTGAATCATGCCAAACAGGACGCATCAACGATCCGGAGGATATCATGCGTTCCCATATTCTTGCCCCGCTTATCGCTACATCGCTGGTCATTGCCGCGCCGGTTTCGGCTCAGGACCCGGTACAGGAAATGGCGCCGGAATCCGAATGGGTCGAGCGACTCGCTGACCCCGAATTTCAGGAACAGATGGCCGGCATGCTGGGCGGTTTCATGACCGTTCTTCTGGATATCCCGATTGGTCAATTTGCCGAAGCGGCGCAAAAGGCCATTCCCGAAGGATTTGAGGACAAGGTGGATCGCGACGGAACCCTGTCCCGCGTGGATCCCGACATGACCATCGGCGATCTCGCCCGCAAGGAAAATCCGGACTTTGAGCAGGACATGCAGGGCAAGCTGCGCAAAGGGTCCGCCATGGCCGGCATCCTGGCCTCGGAAATTGGTGTGTTGCTGCCCCAGCTCAAAGCCATGAGCGAGCGGATGAAACGCCGGATGGAAGAGCATCAATAGATCGTCCGCGATTCCTTTTTCGACAGGCGCAAGAACCTGATTGCCGATTCCGGCATCAAGCCCCTTCCCCCGCGAGCCAATCGCGATTAACAGCATAGCCATGTGGCAGTTGTACCAGTTTCCCTTATGTCCGTTTTCGCGCAAGGTTCGCCTGCTCATGGGCGAGAAATCGGTCGGCTATGAACTGGTTCGCGAGTCGCCCTGGGAGCAGCGTGACGAATTTCTCGACATGAACCCGGCCGGCCGGACACCGGTCATGCGCCACAGCCAGCGAGACGTGTCACTCGCCGACAGCAGTGCGATTTGCGAATATATCGAGGAGACGGTCGAAAAGTCGCCGATGATCAATGGCACCGCCACCAACCGCGCCGAAATCCGGCGACTCACCGCCTGGTTTGACGAACAGTTTTATGGCGACGTGACCGCCCCCTTGCTGTTCGAACGGATGAACAAGCGGCTGATCCACCGCGCCCCGCCCGATGCGAAGATTTTGCGCGAGGCGATGCGGCGCGCCAACGTCCATCTCGATTATATCGACTATCTGATCGACCATCGCAGCTGGCTCGCCGGCGCGACCATGAGCCTCGCCGATCTCGCCGCGGCGGCGCAGATTTCAGTGGCCGATTATCTCGGCGGAATTGACTGGGCCGGACATGCGCAGACCAAGGCGTGGTACAGCATGTTCAAATCGCGCCCGAGCTTTCGCCCGCTCTTGTCGGAGCGGATGGAAGTCATCGCCCCGCCTGCACATTACGAAAAAGTCGATTTCTGACCCTCAGTCGGCCACGGGCCGGATCATCTGCACCTTGTCCATGCCTGGCGCAAAGCCGTCTGTTTCCACACCCCGGGTTTCAAAGCCAAATTTTGCGAAAAAGGGTGCCACCCTGTGCGTCGTGAACAGCTCCGCCTCGCTATAAGTCCCGGCTTCCTCGATGACCTGCAGCCGATGTTCGGCGAGCAGCCGCCCGAGGCCGGCGCCATGCAGGCTGTTGTCGACCATACCCCAGGTGAATCGCGCCTGCCCCCGATCCTCGCGGACGATGCCGCCGCAACCACAGACTCGGCCGTCCATTTCGATCACGAAATAATCGCCCTGCGGCGCGTCGAGAAATCCGGCCAACATGTCCCGCTCACTGGCGTCGAAAAAATCTGGCACATTGCCGTCAAAAAGCGAAAGGCAGGCGGCCTTGTCTGCAACTTGATAATCCCGAACGATGGTGGTCATGCGCGAACAGCTGTCACGAGATAGTTGAGCGACAGATTGTCCGACAGAAAAAACCCGTCGGCGGGGCTGTAGTTGATCCCCGTGACATCAGTCACTGTTAATCCTGCAACCTGAAGCAACTGCGTCAGTTCGTCCGGCGTCAGAAACTGGTCGTGATGATGCGTCCCGCGCGGAATACGGCCGGTGCGTTCGGCCAGCTCGACCAGCAGGACTTTGGATAGAGTCGTGCGGTTCGGTGTGGAAAGTATCATCAGGCCATCCTGAGAGAGGGCATCGGCCAGACCCGCCACGAACCGCGCCGGATCCTCGACATGCTCGATCACTTCCAGTGAGGTGACCAGATCAAAGCCCGAATCCCCGAAATCCTCGATTGCCTGATTGCGATAATCAATCGCGAGCCCCTGCCCTTCGGCATGCGCCTGCGCCGCAGCAATATTTTCCGGCGCCGCATCAAGACCCGTCACGCGCGCGCCCAGTCTTGCCAGCGGCTCGCACAGCAGGCCCGCGCCACATCCGACATCAAGCGCCTTTCGGCCGTTCAGCGGCTTCAGCGTCCGGGAATCCATGGCAAAATGGATATCAACAGCCTCGCGAATATAGCCCAGGCGAACCGGATTGAGCCGGTGCAACATCGCCGAAGAGCCTTGCGGATCCCACCAGTCTTCCGCGAGGGCGCCGAAATGCGCCGCCTCGTCCGGATTGATCGTTCCAGTTGTTTCGCCCGCCGAAGGGGTGATGCTTGCCTTTGTCATTGCTGCTCTTTATCACAGCGCCCGCGTCTAGTTCAGACCCTTTTTCAACAGAAAGCATAAGCGACAACATCATGGCCCGGATAGTGATGAAATTTGGCGGCACGTCGATGGCGGGGATCGAACGGATCCGCCGGGTTGCGAAGATCGTCAAACAGCAGGCCGATGCCGGTCACGAGGTCGCTGTCGTGGTGTCCGCGATGGCCGGAGACACCGACCGGCTGGTGAATTTCTGCCGGGAAGCGAGCTCGCTTTACGACGCCGCGGAATATGACGTCGTGGTCGCTTCCGGCGAACAGGTAACATCAGGCCTTTTGTCCATCGCATTGCAATCGCTGGGGGCCCGGGCGCGCAGCTGGCTGGGCTGGCAAATGCCGATCCGGACGATCGAGGCGCACAGCAAGGCGCGGATTGAAACCATTGATGCCGGGGCGCTGACCGAAGCCATGGCATCGGGCGAAATCGCGATCATTCCGGGTTTTCAGGGCATCAGCCAGGACGGCCGGATCACGACCCTCGGGCGAGGAGGTTCCGATACCAGCGCGGTCGCCATCGCCGCTGCGGTCAAGGCCGACCGCTGCGATATCTATACAGATGTCGATGGTGTCTACACCACCGATCCGCGGATCGTGACCAAGGCGCGCAAGCTGAAGACCGTGACTTTCGAGGAAATGCTGGAACTGGCCAGCGTCGGAGCCAAGGTCCTGCAGACCCGGTCTGTCGGGCTGGCGATGAAGGAAAATGTCAAGATTCAGGTGCTGTCCTCCTTTACCGAGGAGGGCGCAGCGCCAGCCGATGATCTGCCCGGCACGATGATTGTCAGCGAAGATGAAATGGAGAAAAGTGATATGGAACGCCAGCTGATCACCGGGATTGCCCATGACAAGAATGAATCGAAAATCACCCTGACTCGCGTCCCCGACCAGCCGGGGGCCGTGGCCAATATTTTCGAACCGCTCGCCGAAGCGGCAATCAATGTCGACATGATCATTCAGAATGTCGGCCGCGAGAAAGGCGAGACCGACGTCACCTTCACGGTGCCGACCAATGATCTCGACCGGACCATGCAAGTGCTTGACGAGGCGAAGGATGGCATCGGCTATAACCGGCTGATTTCCGACAGCAATGTCGCCAAAATTTCAGTGGTCGGTGTCGGTATGAAAAGCCATGCCGGTGTCGCCTCGACCATGTTCAAGGCGCTGGCCGACCGCGGCGTCAACATCCAGGCGATCACGACGTCCGAGATCAAGGTCAGCGTGCTGATCGAGGAAGACTATACCGAACTTGCCTTGCGTGTTCTGCATACGGCCTATGGGCTGGATGCCGAGGATGCGGCGTAAGGCGATTGGCAAACCCCGCTCATGCTGAGCCTGTCGAAGCATGTGGTGTAACGGCCCTTTTGCGGTCAAAGGACGAACGGATTTCTTGATGCAAGCGAACAATACACTTTCCACTCTCATGCAACGCGGCACCGATCTGCTGGGCAGCGAGACCGCCATCATGTGCGGCGCCATGTCCTGGGTCTCCGAACGCAATCTGGTCAGTGCGATCAGCAATGCCGGCGGCTTTGGCGTGATTGCTTGCGGTGCGATGACACCAGACCTGCTCGACACGGAAATTCTTGAGACCAAGAAGCGCACCACGCGGCCGTTTGGCGTCAACCTGATCACCATGCACCCCGATCTGATGGAACTGATCGGGGTCTGTGGAAAACATCAGGTCAGCCATGTTGTCCTCGCCGGTGGTCTCCCCCCCAAGGGCAGTCTGGAGGCGATCAAGGAAACCGGTGCGAAAGTGATCTGCTTTGCGCCCGCCATGGCGCTGGCGAAAAAATTCATCCGCTCCGGCGTCGATGCTATAGTCATCGAAGGCATGGAGGCCGTCGGCCATATCGGTCCGGTGGCGACGTCGGTGCTGGCGCAGGAAATTCTGCCCCAGATTGCCGATCAGGTGCCGGTCTTTGTCGCTGGCGGGATCGGTACGGGCGAGATGATCGCAGCCTATCTCGAAATGGGCGCGAGCGGCGTGCAGCTTGGAACGCGCTTTGTCTGCGCGCATGAATCAATCGCCCATCCGGACTTCAAGAAAGCGTTCATGCGCGGCAATGCGCGCGATGCCGTGACCAGCGTCCAGGTGGACCCGCGGCTGCCGGTGATTCCGGTCCGGGCGCTGAAGAACAAGGGCACCGAGGAGTTTACCCGCAAACAGATAGAGGTCGCCAAATTGCTTGATTCCGGCGAAATAGAAATGGGTGAGGCCCAGCTGCAAATCGAGCATTTCTGGGCCGGTGCCCTGCGCAAGGCGGTGATTGACGGCGATGTCGAGAACGGCTCGGTCATGGCGGGCCAGTCGGTCGGGATGGTCAAGGCGGAAGAAAGTGTGGCCGAAATTATCAAATCTTTGACAGACGAGGCCACTACCGCCCTTGCCCGATAATCGGCTCCGTATCTTGCACAGCCCGCAGAGCATGGCCATATTCCGGTCATGACCGAAACCGTCGAACAAGCGTCCAGTCCGTCCATTGATCCGGCCGTGCCAATGGCACCGCCCGAACCGGCGGAAAGCTATAATCAGGGCCTCACCCCGCTGCATCCGCCGCACAAGTCGCTCATCCGTCTGCGCATGTCCATCCGCGCGCTGTTCCTGGTGATCGCGGCAAGCGTCGCCGATTATTTTTTGCAGAACCGGTTCGGCATACCGGGCGGATATCTGGCCGGAGCTGCCCTGCTACTGGCGGGGCTGATGATATTGGTGCTGCCCCACCGCATCTATCGCCGATGGGGTTATGACATGGGCCTCGAACAATTGCGGATCCTGCGCGGGTTTTTGTGGCGGACCGATACGATCGTCCCATTCAACCGCATCCAGCATATCGACGTCGCGCAGGGTCCGCTGCAGCGGTTCTTCGGCCTGTCGACACTGATCGTGCACACCGCGGGAACCCATAACAGCATCGTGGTCCTGCCCGGCCTCGCCACCGCCACGGCCGAGGACATGCGCGACACGATCAAGCAGCATATCCGCCAGGACATGATATGACCGGCACGGATGGCGTAACCGGGGAATATATGGAGACGGTCGAGGCCGAGAACAGCGCGCCATTCCACCATCTGCATCCGCTCAGCATTCTCCTGAAATCACTGTCCACGATCGGCCGCAATATCCTCCTGATCGGCATACTCTATTTCAGCCTTTTCGACCGGAACATCGGATATACGGCGCTGGCAGCACTCGTCATTCTGGCGGTCATTATCGGGATGACCGCGCTGGTCTGGTCCCGGTTCACCTGGCAGATCGGCGAAAAGGAGGTCCGGATCAAAAGCGGCCTGCTCAACCGCAACAACCGCTCGATTCCCTTCGACCGGATTCAGGACGTAAGTCTCGAGCAGAAGCTGGTCAGCCGCTTGTTCGGCCTGACTACCGTGCGCTTCGAAACCGGATCCGGCGGCGGGGAAGATGGCGAGCTCAATGCGCTGAAGCTGCAGGACGGCGAGGCGATCCGGGACATGATACGGGATTACAAGTCCGGGCAGGTCCGCGAGAACAGCGGTGAAGCGGAGCCTTTGCCGGAAACGGAACGCGCCCCGCTATTCGCAATGGACAACCGCCGCATCCTGATTGCTGGCCTGTTCAATTTCTCTTTCATCCTGCTCGCCATCCTTGGCACCATCGCCCAAAATCTCGATTTCCTGATCCCGGAAGGCTTTTTCGATCCGCGCAACTGGATCGAAACCCTGACTGAACAACAAGCGATCAACGGTCTCAGCATGGCCGCCCGGGTTGGTGGTGTGGTCGCGGCGATATTCTCTCTCATTGCCGTCGGATTCGTCAGCGGCATCGTCCGGACTTATGTTCGCGAATATGGCTTTCGGCTTGATCTCGCCGATACCGGAACGCGCGGCTTTCGGCGGCGGCGGGGCCTGTTCACGCTGACCGACATGGTGATGCCGATCCACCGGGTACAGGCAGCAATCATCCAGTCAGGTCCGGTGCGGGAGAAATTTGGCTGGTATCATCTGAAATTCCAGTCACTGGCCGGAGACCCCAGCGGCGAAACCGACCACAGCGCCGCGCCCTGCGCGCATCCGGAAGAGATGGCGGGCATATTGGACGAAACGCCAATAGCCAATGTTCCCGATGATCTGGAATTCCACAAAGTCGATCCGGCCTATTGGTGGCGCAATGCGCTCCTTGTTTCATTGCTGATTCTGGCGGTGGCTATTGGGAACGGCCAGTTTGTCCACCCCGGCTTCTATGCGCTCCTGCTGGTCGCAATTCCGATCGTCTCCCTGATGTTCCTGAACTGGCGAAAGCATCAATATGCGCTCAGCGATGAGCAGCTGTTCGTGCGGTCCGGCTGGTGGCGGCGGCGATTGACGATTCTGCCGATCCGCCGTGTACAAACAGTCGACATCAGCCAGTCCCCGCTGGATCACCCGCTGGATCTGGCAGATGTCACTATTGGTGTTGCAGGTGGATCGTCCATTTCCCCGCTCAAGATTCAGGCGATTCCGGTCGCAACGGCCAAGGCTATGCGGAACCAGCTTCTCTGATCGCTCGGTCTCTTGAAGATGCTTGACTTCAGGCGATGAATATTCCCCAGTGTTCTTGTCAAATTCTGGAGAAAATCATGCCCAAGACCCTGTTGCGGAACTGCCTCCTGACTGCTGTCAGCCTGGTCGCGTTTCAGACCTCAGCGCTGGCTCAGGACAGTGCCGATTCCAAATCTCCGGAGCTGCACCGGATCATTGACGCATTCTGGGCTTATAGTCTGGAACAATATCCCGTCTTTGCCTCTTCCCTCGGCGTGAATGAATATGCCGGTCGGGTCAGCGATGCCAGTCTGGAAGCCGCGGACAAAAGGGTGGAAAAGGCCAAAGGCTGGCTGAAACAGCTGGATGCGATAGACCAGAGCGGCCTGTCTGAAAATGACAAGACCAATTTCGGCATTCTCTACCGCAGTCTCGCTGAACAGGTCGAAGGCAACAGCTATGGCCAGCGGGTGATCAATTTCACCAACCGCAGCGGCTGGCATCAGACCTTCGCCAGCATGCAGAATAATCTTCCGTTCCGGAACGAAGCGGATTTTCAATCCTATATCGCGCGGCTGAAACAATATCCGCAAATCAACCGCCAATCCATCGCGGTGGCCGATCAGGCGATTGCCGGCGGTTATGTCCTGCCCTGCGCGTCAATGGTCGGCTATGAGACCAGCATTTCGGGCCTGATCACGGATGATCCCGAAGACAGCCGGTTCTATCAGCCATTCAAGCGGCCCCGGCCGGACATGATGGACAGCGCCACATTCGAACGCCTCGCCGATGAAGCGGAAAATGTCATTGCGACCATCATTCGACCGGAACTCGAGCAGCATCTCAGCTGGTACAATTCCAGCTATGCGCCAAATTGCGCCACAGCTCCCGGCGTATCAGCCCAGCCGGGCGGCGGTGCTTATTATGCGTTCCGCATCCGCCAGATGACGACGACGGAAAAGACAGCCGATGAAATCCATAATATCGGCCTGTCCGAAGTAGCCCGAATTCGTTCCGAAATGGTCGAGGTCGCAAAATCCGCCGGCTATGACAGCCGGGAAGCCTTTATCGAGCACTTGCGGACAGACCCGAAATACTATGCGAAAACGCCCGAGGAACTGATGGAAAAGGTCGCCCGCATCACCAAGATTATCGACGGCAAGATGCCGGAGATTATCGGCAAGCTGGCCCGGCTCCCCTATGGCATCAAGGAAATTCCTGCGGAAACTGCAGAGGGCACGACCACCGCCTATTATAATCCCGGCTCACCCGATGTCGGCATTGCCGGATTCTACTATGTCAACACATCCAAGCTCGACCAGCGGCCCTTTTGGGAAATTCCGGCCCTGAGCGTGCATGAGGCGGTGCCGGGGCATCACATGCAGATCGCGCTGCAGCAGGAACTCGACATGCCCGATTTCCGCAAATATGGCGCCTTTTTCACGGCCTTTGTCGAAGGATGGGGGCTCTATTCCGAGCGTCTCGGTATCGAGATGAATCTGTATGACACCCCGGCCAAGGACATGGGCCGCCTGTCCTACGAAATGTGGCGCGCCTGCCGTCTGGTCGTGGACACGGGACTCCATTCCAAAGGCTGGAGCAAGCAGCGGGCCATAGACTATATGACCGACAATACTGCGCTCAGCCCCGCCAATATCGAAGCCGAGGTGAACCGCTATATCAGCTGGCCGGGACAAGCACTGGCCTACAAGATAGGTGAACTGAAAATTCGCGAGCTACGCCAGAAGGCGACCGAGGAACTGGGCGAGAAATTCGACTTGCGAGAATTTCACGATGTGGTCCTGGGTCAGGGCGCCGTGCCACTGGACATTCTGGAAGCCCAGGTCAATCGCTGGATAATGGGAAAACAATCTAGCTGAAATGGTTGCTCACTCCATCTGGAGCAACTGTACATGCTTCGATGCGACAGGCATTACCAGAAAAAGAGGGAAACATGAAAATATTCACACGCTTACAACGCTTTCTGGCGCTTGCCATATTGATAGCAGCAGCGGCACCAGCACACGCTCAAGCAACTCCGGAGTCACTGGCCGAGGAAGTTCTCATGGCCTATGAAAAAGGAGATGTCGCCAAATTCGGAGAACTGGTCACAGCGTCTCCCTTGCTGGACAAATCCGCCACACTCTCTGCCCAGATCAACACAAATGTGCGAACCTTATTGGATGTTTATGGTCCGGTTGAAGGTTGGGAGTTGATCAAATCAAAGTCTGCTTCCGACAGATTTCGAGAAAACAGTTACATCATATTCCAGCGTGAATTTGCGACGCGGTTGACGCTTTCGTTTTACAAACGTTCGACGGGATGGATTACTACCAGTTTCAACATCGACGACAGCGCCAGCAAGTTGCTGGTCGAACAAGACTGGCCGAGTTAGCGCGGATCAGTTCTCGTCGATGACGGGCTCTGCCGGAAGCGTTTCTTCGGCGGCTGGCGGAACCGCCAGATCGTTAGCGGGATCGCGGGCTCCAAGTTCTTCGGCATCCTTCGCTTCCAGACGTTCGCGCGCCGCGGCTGCAGCGGCTTCTCTGGCCTCACGCTGGGCTTCGATTTCCCGCAGGCGTTCTTCCACGGCTTCGGCTTCTCCGTCGATCCGGGACAGTCGCTTCTGACGCTCTGCCTCGATCAGCTGGCCCCAGTTGACCGTGTCATCCTGGCCCTTCTCGGCATAGGCGGTACGGAGCAGCTGCTGGGTGCAGCCGGTCGCTCCGCCCAATCCGGTGGGTGAACAGCTGTTGGTGCCGGACGCCCCCACATATTCGTAGGATTTCACGCGCTCGGTCCAGGCTTCATTCTGACGATCGCGGGGATTGTCGCGCAGCGTTTCGGGAATCCGGTATCGCTCGCCCTCATCCTTGCGGGCACAGACGACAATCTCGCCCTCGGTGCTCTGCGGGCAAGGGTCATCGCCATAGATGATCAGCTGATTAACGCGGTCTCCGGCAGCATCCTGTGACAGGGCGGGCGTCGCGTGGAAACCTGTCAAAATCATCGCACATGCGGCTAAACTGGCTGTTTTTTTCATGGGGCCTCCTTGCCCGATCCGTAATGAACCGGCGCTGAAGCACCGGATGTCTCGGGTGTGCTATATCCGTTTCGAGATGCCGATGGCAACCCGGCAACCCAACCGGATAGCGGCGCTCAGGACGGGATAGCCTGGTGTTTCCTCGGCTCCGGAGGCTATGGCCGTTTCCTTGTGCTCCAGCTCTTCTTCCCGGAAGTCCGCAATCATCTCCGCCAGTTCCGACTCGTCTTCGGACTCCAGCCGTTCCAGCTGTTCCTGATAATGGCGGTCAATCTCTGTCTCCACCGCAGCCGTGCAGGCCATGGCGGCTCGCGGTCCGAGTGCGGCTGTACCTGCTCCCAGCGCATAGCCCGCAACTTTCCAGAAAGGCTGCAAGAGTGTCGGACGCACATTGCGTTCCACAATCATCCGGTCAAATGCGTCCAGATGCCGCTGTTCCTGATCGGCCATATGCCGGATCGCGCTGCTGTCCGGTGCATCGTCGCCCATCACTGCGAGTTGTCCGCGATAAATCTGCTTGGCGCCATATTCCCCAGCCTGATTGACACGGATCATCGAGGCGATATCTGCTCGTGATCTTCCGATATTTGTCATCGGTTCGCGATTTTCGCTCAAGTCACTCATCATGCGCCCTTTCGGCCTTTGGCCAACAGAACCAAGATGAGGATCGCACCGCCCGCTGACAAGAGGAAATTATATCCGGCCAGCGAGATGCCAAAGAGCGACCAGGGCGCAACGTCACAGCGCACCAGCGGCGCATCCATGATTGAGTCCAGGCTGACGGCACCGGTCGTGGCACAGGAGGTAAGACCTTCCCACCAACCATATTCCACACCAGCGTGAAAGGCACCTATCAAGCCGCTCGCCAAAATCGCCAGAGCGGCGGCTGCAATAAGAAGCCCCGATCCGCCTTTGTCGGGCCGGAACAGCGCCGGAATTGCAAAAAGGATCGCAGCGAGATGCGGCCATCTTTGCCAGATGCACATTTCACACGGGTAAAGGCCAAAGCCATATTGGCTGATCAGGGCACCGCCCAATAGTCCGGCCGGGACAAGAAAAGCCAGCCAGCCGGCGATGCGCTCTGAACCCATTATTGCGTCCTATTTTCTGGCGACAGCGGCCTTGCCCGGTTTCTTGACAGCCGCGCGGTTGAGCGCGGTCTGCATGCCCTTGGGTCCGAGCCGCCCGATCGTCTCCAGTGCATAGTGCAGCTGGAAGTCGTCAATGCCCTGCTCTTTCAGCTCTTCAGTGGTCTGAACGAAGCGCGGGTCATCAGCGGTATCTTCCTCAAGAACGGCATCGTCGAGCTTTACTTCGTTGATCAGATGGCGGCGCAGATCCGCCTCGCGGAAACGTGGCCGGGTCTTGTAGTCCGGATCGGACAGCTGCGGCACGATGATATCCGGCTCAATACCGCCTTCCTGCACCGATTTGCCGGACGGCGTGTAGTATCGCGCGGTTGTCAGGCGCAGAGCCGAGGTATTGGACAGCGGCAACAGAGTCTGTACCGACCCCTTGCCGAAGCTGCGCTCGCCCATGACCAGACCACGGTGATGGTCCTGCAGGGCGCCCGCAACAATTTCCGAGGCCGAAGCCGAACCGGCGTCGATCAGGACGATGACGGGCAATCCGTTCGCCGCGTCGCCGGTCTTGGCGAAATAGCGCTCAATGTCGGACTTGCTGCGGCCACGCTGTGATACGATTTCACCGCGGGACAGGAATACGTCAGATACTTCCACGGCTTCGTCGAGCAGTCCGCCGGGATTGGAGCGCATGTCGAGAATATAGCCGAGCGGTTTTTTGCCCAGCGACTTGTCAATGCTGCCGATCGCGGCCTTCACGTCCGCACCGACATCGGCGGAGAAGCTGTTGAGACTGATCACCCCGATATCGTCTTGTACTTCCCAAGTGACTGGCTTGAGATCGATAATCGCGCGCTTCATCGACACGTCAAACGGTTTGTCGCGGCCAGGACGGACGATAGTCAGGCTGATCGGAGTGCCTGGCTTGCCGCGCATTTCCTCGACCGCTTCGTCCAGCGTTCCGCCATAGATCAGTTCGCCGTCAATATGGGTGATATAGTCGCCTGCCTTGACGCCTGCGCCATCAGCCGGGGTGTCCTTGAACGGGGCAATGACTTTGACGGCCCCGTCTTCCATCGTCACCGACAGACCCAGCCCGCCATAATTGCCGTCTGTCTGCGTGCGCAAATTATCAAAGTCCCGGGCATCGAGGAAGCTGCTGTGCGGGTCCAGGCTGCTCAGCATGCCGTTGATCGCACCCTTGATCAGAACCGAATCATCCACCTGATCGACATAATCCGTCCGGACGCGATCGAACACGCTCATAAACTGTTCCATCTCGCGGTAAGTGCTCGCATCCACGGCGGAAATCGCCGAAGTGGCAGCGGGCAGCAGGGCCACGGTCAAAACCAGTGCGGTTGCTTGAACGATAGGCTTCTTCATCTGGACAGTCCTGTTTGTCTAATGGAATATTAAATATAGGCCGGGACTCGGTCTAATGCCAAGCACCTTAACCAACAATGACGAGGATTATCGACAAACGGCAGCAAATGCCGGTTTTTCAGCCTATCAGCGCAGCAATATCGATCGGGCGGCCATTGCGCCGCAATTCTACCGTGACATTGGGGTCATCACTTCCCGAACGGCCCACCGGCGCGCCTTGCACAACCATGTCGCCGACATCCACCGACGTGCGCGCCATATTGGTGATCAAACTCGTCCAGCCACCTTCATGTTCGATGATCAGAATATTGCCATAGCCGCGATACACTCCGGAATAGGCCACCCGTCCGACAGCGGGCGCCACGATCTGGGCATCAGGCTGCACGGCTATTGTCAGGCCTCTGGATCGGTATCCGCTGTCGGATATCTCGCCCAGTCCGGTGACAATATCTCCGATGACGGGCAATCTGTAGGCATCCCTGACAGCCTGGCCATTTGCTGAATCGCCATCCGCCAACACGGTAGGTGCTTCTTCGCCTTGCGAGGGACGCAGCAAGGGTCCGTCGAGTTCGGACAGAGATACCCGTACTTCTCCGCTTTCGCGGATCTGGTCCATCAGATCGAGAATGTCCCGCGCCTCTTCACCAAGCGCCAGCGCGCGATCCTGCTCAATTCCGGCATCATCGGCAAATCGCGAAGCCTCGACCCGGTCATTGGCTTCGAGCACTGCCAGCTGCCGGCGGCGTTCGGCGAGCCGCTCCGGGCTTTCCGAAAGCGACCGGGCAGCCCGCGCCGCCTGCGCCCGGAGTTTTTCACCCTGCGCCACTTCCTGACGCAAGCTGGCCGTGCGCTGCTCTATTTCCGGCAAAATGGCAGACATGATCGAGCGCATGTAGATCAGCTCATCGAGTGACCGCGGCTCGACCAGCGTCAGGGCGGTTGGCTTGCGCGTCATCATCTGCAATGCTGCGGTCAGGCGCACCGTCGGCTGTTGCTTGCGCGCGAGCCTTGCGCGTTGAAATTCCTGCAGACGGTCAACAATATCAATACGCACCCGGGCAGCGCGAATATCGGATTCAGCCGCTTGTATCCGGGCAGCCAAAGCAGCCGCTTCCCGGTTGAGGCGGTCGGCATCCGTCGTCGCGGCCTGCGCCTGACGCCGCAGCGCTTCGCTGCGCTGGCGGGCCTCTTCCGACTGTTCCCGCGCAGAAACCAGCGCGCGTTGCTGCTCCGACAGGGACGGGCCGCTATTCTGGGCCGGGATGGCGACCGCAAACAAGCCGCCAACAGCGATGGCGGGCAAAATCAGAAAAGCGCGGCTCCAACCCATTCATCCCTCCCGGTGATAGGGGTGGCCGACAAGGATGGACGTGGCCCGAAACAGCTGTTCCGCCAGCATGGCCCGGGCGAGCAGATGCGGCCAGGTTGCTTTGCCAAAGGAAAACAGGTGATCGGCGCTGGCCACTTCCTCCCGGGTCAGGCCGTCCGCAGCGCCAATGAGAAAACGCGCCTCGCGCACGCCATCATCGCGCCAGTTGCCAAGGATTTCGGCAAATTTCCGGGATGTCCAGTTCTGACCGGTTTCGTCCATGGCAATAATCCGCGTCTGCCCTTCCATTTTGGGAGTCTTGCCGCCCGTTTCAGGCAATTCGCTTGTCCGTACGTCCCATGCGATACGCTTCAGATAACGGTCGACCAGCTCCTGTTCGGGAGAGCGGACGATTTTTCCGCGCGCAACAATATGCAGTCTCACGGGCGGTCCGTCTCAGGCTTCGGCAACCTCGGGCTCGGCCTCTTCGCCAACCGCCCACATCCGTTCCAGATTGTAGAAACTGCGCACTTCCGGCCGGAACAGATGCACGACAACGTCACCGGTGTCGATCAGGACCCAGTCGGCATTGGCGAGGCCTTCAATACGTGCTTTTCCGCCCGCCTGCTTGACGCGTTCAGCGAGCTTCTGGGCAATGGCTGCGACCTGGCGGGTCGAACGCCCTTCGGCGATGACCATATGGTCGGCGATATTGCTCTTGCCTTCGAGCGGAATGGACACAATGTCCTGCGCCTGATCATCGTCGAGCGATTTCATGATCAGGTCATAGAGCGCACGAGATTGGGCTTTCCCCTGTTCGGAGGAAGCGGGTGTCAGCGCTTTGGTTTTCGATTTGGTCAAAACATCTCCTGTCAGTTCTTGGGGCAGACCAGGCGGCGCGTAACGGCGTCACGCACGCGGCGATTCACATAGTCCTGGTGCCAATGGGGTCGGGCCATCCGGATCGCGGTGGCCGAGCGGGGGTCGGGACGATAGCGCAGGAATGTCAGCGCTGGCGTACTCCAGTTTGTCCAGTTCAAACGCTGGCTCGCGGGGTGGACGTAACGCCGGAACCAGGCCATTGCGGGTGCCGCAAAGGCATCGTCATCATAGCCGGGACGGGAAATAACTGCAATCGGCAAAAGCCGGGCTATTTTCCGCCAGTCTTTCCAGCGGTGAAACTGGGCCAGATTGTCCGCTCCCATGATCCACACAAATTGCCTTTTGGGGTAGCGCCGGACCAGCGCGAGCAAGGTGTCATAAGTATATCGCGTACCCAGATGCCGTTCGATGGCGGTGGGCTGGATAGCGGTTCGCCGCGTCATCGCCTGCGCCGATGCGAGACGGGCGTTGAGCGGCGCCATGTCCTTCGCCCCTTCCTTCAGCGGATTGCCGGGCGATACCAGCCACCACATTTCATCCAGCGCCAGCTCCTGTATTGCAAAAAGGCTGATCGAGCGATGCGCGCCATGGGCCGGATTGAACGATCCGCCAAGGAGACCGGTGGTTATCATTTATATGCAATCAAGGCCGGATTTGCCCGGTTCCGCGCACGACCCATTTATAGGTCGTCAGGCCTTCCAGTGCCACCGGTCCGCGGGCATGCAGGCGGCCAGTGGAAATGCCGATTTCTGCGCCCAGGCCAAATTCGCCGCCATCCGCAAACTGGCTCGAGCTATTGTGCATGACAATCGCGCTGTCTGCCCCGCGAATGAACCGGTCGGCCACTGTCTCATCCTCGGTCACCACGGCATCGGTATGGTGAGAACCATGCTCGGCAATATGCTGCAGCGCATCTTCAACCCCGTCCACCATGCGCACGGACAGCACGGTTTCCAGATATTCCGTATCCCAGTCCGCATCGCTCGCGGCGACAGTCCGGGGGTCGAGTTCCATAACCGCGTCATCGCCGCGAATCTCGCATCCGGCCTCGATCAGGGCCCGGATCATCGGGCCGGGCGCGGGATAGTCCTGATCAATGAGCAGCGTTTCCATCGCGCCGCAGATTCCGGTGCGCCGCATCTTGGCGTTGACCGCGATCGCAATCGCTTTGTCCTGATCGGCATCCTTGCCGATATAGGTGTGACAGATCCCGTCGAGATGCGCGAGAACAGGAACGCGGGCTTCTTCCTGAACCCGCGCGACCAGCGATTTGCCGCCGCGCGGAATGATGATGTCGACCAGTCCGCTGGCGGTGAGCATGGCACCGACGGCAGCCCGGTCCGTCGTCTGCACCAGCTGAATGGCGTCACCCGGCAGTCCTGCTGCCATGACGCCATGTTGCATGGCGTCATGAATCGCGCGATTGCTTTCAATCGCCTCCGATCCGCCGCGCAGAATGACGGCATTGCCGGACCGCAGGCCGAGCGCCGCCGCATCTGCCGTGACATTGGGGCGGCTTTCATAAATGATGCCGATCACGCCCAGCGGTACTCTTACCCTTTCCATCACCAGACCATTGGCCTGCGTGTTGCGGTCAATTACCTGACCCACGGGATCCGGCAGGTTCGCAATATTCTCCACCGCCAGCGCCACGGCTTCCAGGCGGTCTTCATCGATCATCAGCCGATCGAGCATGGCGCCGCTGAGCTCCCGCTCCCGGCCCGCCGACATGTCGATGGCATTGGCATCGAGAATGGACTGACTGTTGTCCCGCAAGGCTTTGGCAGCCGCACGCAAGGCTTCGGCCTTTTGCGCATCGGTAGCCTGCGAAACTCTGGAAAAAGCATCGCGTGCCTTTCGGCCCATCCCGGTTATGAGTTTCTCGTGATCCGTCATTCCGCGCCTGCTAGCATGACGTCCCGCTCTGTTTAAGCCACAATCTTGCGAGCGACGTCATAAAGTCCGTTCTGAACAGGGCAAAAAACCCTCGAACGACTCGCGGAAAAGCGAATATGTCGGTTAATTTTACATTAATTCAGCAACTCACCGCACAACTCGTTCGACTCGTCACGAGTCTCCTGTCCGGGATTCGCCCGGCCCGATTGGCTCTGCTAGCGGGCTGTTGGGGATAAAAATATAACGGCGGGTCATGCAAGACAATAGTATCAAATCGCGCTTGTTCGCGCGTCTGGACCACATGTTTACGGATCGCGAGTTTTTCATGCGATCCCACGGACAGGTCCGGTTCCTGACCATCACGGCAAAACTGCAAAAGCGCATCGCGGCGGGCGTGGCACTGGCGTTTGGCTTGTGGCTGGTTGTAACTCTCGCCATGACGGTGAACCAGATTTCGGTATTCCGGGACCAGCTGTCCCTTGCGGAGAAGGAAGCCGCTGTAAACAGTGCGGAAAACCGGATCGCGGACTACCGGGAATCGATTGACGGCGTAGCTGCAGAGCTCAAGGAGCGCCAAACCGTTCTGGAGCAGATGACCGAGCAGTTTACCGGTGAAGAACTGGATGCAGTCAAAGAAGAAAAGCTTTCGGAAAATGCAGAAAAGATCAGCTCCGCTTTTCCGGCCGCAGCTGCGCTGGCCCGGCTCGAAGCCCGCCAGATCGCCTTTGCACACCGACTGACACGTGCGGCACAAAAGCGGACGGCGGATGCAGAAGCGGCCATTCGCGAGTTCGGACTTAACCCGGACGCGCTGGCAAGGAACATGGCAGGCGCGATGGGTGGTCCGTTCATTCCGTTTTTCGGCAATGACGATGGCGATTTGCACCCCACTCTGGAACGATTGAACCTGGCCCTTGCGCGCATGGAACAGCTGGAAAACACCTTGCTGACAATCCCGTCCGCGATGCCGGCCGACATCTCGATGATGTCAAGTGGATACGGCTATCGCCGGGATCCGTTTTCCGGCAGGGCCGCGATGCACAACGGCATTGATTTCAAGGGGCCGCGTGGCGCACCCATATTGGCGGCAGCCAACGGGAAGGTCTCCTATGCAGGCTGGAAATCGGGTTATGGCAAGACCGTGGAAATTACGCATGGAAATGGTTTGATGACACGCTATGCTCATCTTTCGCGAATCGGTGTGAAAACCGGTGAGAAAATTGCACAGGGAAATACAGTGGGGGCAATGGGAAGTACCGGACGGTCGACAGGCACGCACTTGCATTTCGAAGTGCGTCTAAACGGAAAAGCCATCAACCCCCGGCCATTTTTGGAGGCGAATACAGATGTTCTCAAAGTCCAAGCCGTCGCAAGACAACGCGCCAACGCCTCAGAGCAGCGCACCGAAAAAGCAGGCTCCACCCGTGGCTAGAAACAATTCATCCGGCGGAGCAAGCTTTTCCATCATTGGCGATGGCATCACCATCACGGGCAATATTGACGCAAAGGTCGATCTCCATATCGACGGCGAAGTGATTGGCGACATCAAGTGCCTGTCACTGGTCCAGGGCCCGTCGAGCAAGATTCAGGGCGCGATCACGGCCCAGAATGCCAGCCTGTCCGGCGCGGTCGAAGGATCGATTGATGCCGGCGACCTGATGATCCTGGCCAGCGCCCGTATTGGCGGCGATGTGACTTATGAGAATGTCACGATCGAACAGGGCGGTCATGTCGACGGCAAGTTCAAGCACAAGAGCAGCCGGTCACCCAATCTCGCAAAGTCAACGGTCGACGTTGCCAGCAAGTCGCCACCACTTGAACTGACCGAGGGCGACAAAGCGGCCTGATCGGATGCTTTTGGGCGACTGCGATCGCCCATCCCGCCCATAAAATTGCAGCCCACAACCGTCAGGGTTGCGGGCCGCCAATTCTCTCTCGATAAATTCTGATCAGGCGTAAGACACACGCAGGCGCGTTTTGCTCTTGCGCCGGCGCATCTGACTGCCAATCAGGCCGAAACCCAGGATCATCATCGCCCATGTTCCCGGCTCGGGCACACCAGGAGTCGGTGTGAACGTCTGAATCATGAACTGCGCCGCGTCATCATTGCCGCCGACGGCTTCAAAGATGCCGACACCGCGCAGGCCATTGCTGAAATCGGCATAGCCGGTTGAACCAATCAGGTCGCTGCCGAAAACGGTCAGAATATTGGAATCCCGGTCGATATCAATGTTCCAAATGAACGACTCGCCCACATCAAAATCGTTGAATGTGAAGTCCAGATTGCTCGAACCGTCGGCGAAGGAACCGGGGCCAGTATATCCGGTAGTCACGTCAGAGCCACCAACCGGTGCGAAGGGAACAGGGTCAATACCAAAGCCACCCGCTTCCGTATCAAACCCGTAAGGGGCAATCAGCGAAATTCCAAAACCCAGAACCGTCTCGCCCGCCGTGGACGAATTGGTTATGGTGAAGGGGTTGTTGAACGTGTCCCCGTCAATGATGAAGGTCAGGCCGCCATCGGCTTGCGCCGTGCCGGGAATGGCAAGCGCGGTTGCCGCGCAGGCCAGCAATAATTTTTTCGATTTTTTCATTCGCAGCTCCACATAGAGTTTTATCGCTGCGACCCGTTTTGACAGCCAGAAGTAGCCGTCCGCATTTGGTTAACAGATTTTACATATTTTGTCCAAGCAGATTTTCGAAACGGGACGGAATGAGACGATTGCGGTGCCCTGCTCAATGTCGTGGTCAGTTTACAGGACCCTGACGGCGATAACTTAGCGCTTCGGCTATATGAATCCGACCGATCGTCCTTTCCCCGGACAGATCCGCGATTGTGCGCGCTACTCGCAAGACCCGCGTATATCCTCGCGCGGACAGGCGCATCATTTCGGCGGCCTGAGTCAACAGCTTGCCTGCCGGCTCGTCCGGCGTTGCAAAGGCTTTCAATTGCTCGCCCTCCAGCATGCAGTTCATCGCGTCTTCGGCTTCTGCATGGCGCTCCCGCTGAACCTCGCGGGCGCGGCGCACGCGTTCTGCCACTGCCTTTGACGCTTCGGCCGGCGGCGGCAGGGATAGTTCCGATGCAGACAGTGCCGCCACTTCGACGTGGAGGTCGATCCGGTCAAGCAGCGGACCGGAGATTTTGGCCTGATAGTTCACCGCACAGCGCGGGGCGCGGGAGCAGGCCAGACCAGCATCTCCCAAATGGCCGCAGCGGCAGGGGTTCATGGCCGCTACCAGCTGAAACCGGGCCGGAAACGTGACGTGGGCATTAGCCCGGGCAATACTGATTTCCCCCGTTTCCAGCGGCTGACGCAGGGAATCCAGCACTGGTCGCTGAAATTCCGGCATTTCGTCCAGAAAAAGCACGCCCAGATGTGCGAGGCTGATTTCACCCGGTCGGACCTTGAGGCCACCTCCGACAAGTGACGCCATGGAAGCCGAATGATGGGGAGATCGAAACGGCCGGTTGCGGCTCATCCGGCCGCCATCGAGCGTCCCTGCAACACTGGCTACCATCGAAACCTGCAATGCTTCACCAGTCGACAGAGGCGGCAATATGCCGGGAAGACAGGAAGCCAGAAGTGACTTGCCGGATCCGGGCGGCCCGCTCATCAGCAGGTTATGCCCGCCAGCCGCTGCTATTTCGAGCGCCCGCTTGGCTGTTTCCTGCCCCTTCACATCGCGCAGATCGGCGCCATATTCCGGTTCCGGCGCAACACCGGTTTCAGGCGGGGACAAAACCGCCTGTCCCTTGAAATGATTGAGCAGGGTCAGCAGGTCGCGCGGGGCCAAAATCTCGATCTCCCCAGCCCATGCAGCCTCCGGCCCCTGGCTGGCCGGGCAGATCAGGCCGCGCTTTTCTTCCGACGCGTGCAATGCGGCGAGCAAAACACCCGGGGTCGCGGCGAGCCTCCCATCGAGAGACAATTCCCCCACCACCACATACCCGGCCAGGGTTTCCGCATCGATCACCGCCATCGCCCCCAGCAGGGCCAGAGCGATGGGCAGATCATAATGGGAGCCTTCCTTGGGCAGATCGGCGGGAGACAGGTTGATGGTGATCCGTTTGGGCGGCAAGGACAGGCCCAGCGCAGAAATCGCTGCCCTGACCCGTTCCCGGCTCTCCGCGACAGCCTTGTCGGGCAATCCCACAACGTTGAATGCCGGGACACCGGGTGCCAGCTGGCACTGAACCTCCACCGCACGGGCTTCGAGGCCGAGATAAGCCACGGTGGATACCAGCGCTACCATGTCTTTCCAATCCCCTCCCCGGCCCATTCGCGTTCAGCTGGACTTTGGCGAGCGGCGGAAGGGGTGTCGAGCCGGAACAGGCCGTTGGCCGGAAGGGTCAAGACCGGCCAAATTCGGCAGCTTCGACCAGTTTCGGTGCCAGAAACGTTAACAAGATCTCAACCATCCGTTTCTACGCTTTGGCAACGGCACGACGCCTAAAGAAGTCCGATGGAACGGGATCAACAGAGCGAAACCGGGCAGGATAGCAGCTTTGGCGGCTGGCTCTGGATCATCCTGTTTGCGACTTTCGCTCTGATCATGCCGCACAAGCCGGCAGCTGCTGCGAGTGATTCCTATGTCGTTGAGGAAATTGTCGAAATAATTTCCTACGATATTGTCGAACCGGAGATGCTGCCCGTCCAGGATTTGCCGAGCCTTGGCCAGTTTGGCCCGTTTAAAGTCATCTCTCCTTATCAAGTGCACATGAGCGGCACGGTGGACAGCGATACGCCAGGCCAGTTTGCGGCAATGCTGCGGCAATATCCGCAGATCCGGCAAATCGAGATGATTAATTGCAGCGGATCGCTCGACGAAGACGCGAATCTCCGGCTCGCACGGCAAATCCGGCAGGCCGGAATCAACACGCATGTCCCCGCACATGGTTCCGTGCGCTCCGGCGCAGTCGAGCTGTTTCTGTCCGGTATAAGGCATACCGCCGATCCAGGCGCCGAGTTTGTCGTCCACAGCTGGATTGACGAAGATGGCATGGAAGCCAGTGATTATCCGGTCAATGATCCGGTGCATGCCGAATATCTCGACTATTATGCGGAAATGGGCGTTCCGCGGGACAAGGCCCGGGCGTTTTACGACCTGACCAACAGCGTGCCCTTTGCCGAACAGCTGAAACTGACCAGCAGCGATCTTGCCCGCTACCAGCTTCTCCACTGACTCCGGCACCTCCTGCATCGGAAAACGGCTTTCCGTTCACCTGATGTCCATTTCCCGCCTTCATAATGGGTGTGGCATAATGGGTGTGGCATAGGGATGGGATGAAAGAGGAGCTTGCAGCAGATGCTGCGAGGCACCACATAAGTCATATGAAAATGTCAGCGGAAGACAGATTGCGGAAGAAACGGTGGCGATACACGTCCGGCTACCGCTTCATGCTTTCGATTCTGGGGTTTTTCCTGATTTTGATATCGCCGATCGTCGGTGCCATTCCCGGACCCGGATTCATCATCCTGTTCCCGATCGGGCTCGCGCTGGTCCTGCAAAATTCGCGCTGGGCGAAAAAGCGCTATGTCGACTTCAAGCGGCGGTTCCCCGAATATGGGAAATGGACCGACTGGGCGATGCGCCGACGCCGTCACAGGAATCTGCCGGACAATTTCGAACTGCCCGTCTTTGGCAAGGTGAAAACCCGGTCGGAACAGCAAGAAACATAGCCGCTGACGCTTGACTTTCTGCGCCTGCGCTCTTATCCGCTCTCTCCAGAACACGGCCGCAGGCAACTGGCGGCCTTTTTTATCGACATTCGAGATACAGGACATTCGCGATGAAGCGCACTTTTCAACCGAGCCGACTGGTCCGCAAGCGGCGCCATGGTTTCCGTGCCCGCAAAGCCACCGTTGGAGGCCGCAAAGTGCTGGCTGCCCGCCGTGCCCGTGGCCGCAAGAAGCTTTCTGCCTGAGCAGAACATATCGGCTGACGGCGCGCCAGACGTGCCGCTGAATTCGGACAATCAAGACAACACCGATATCCGTTCCCGCCAGCGCGAACCGGCTATCGAAGTGATTCGCAAAAGATCAGATTTTCTGGCTGCCAATCGCGGCAAGCGATTCGTGGCGCCGGACTTTGTCCTGCTGTGCCATCCCCGACCCGATTCTCATCCCGTACCGCCCGACATGAAGCGCTTCGGGATCACGGTGACTAAAAAAATCGGCAATGCCGTCGCTCGCAACCGAATGAAACGCCGCTTTCGTGCGCTCATCGCCGAGACCCTGCCCGAGCATGGCCTGTCCGGTGCCGACCACATCCTGATCGGGCGCAAACAGGCGCGCGAACGCAGCTTCGCCGACATGAAAACCGATCTTATCAAGGGTTTGACCCATCTCGCCCGGAAAGCGGGTCGGTGATGCTGAAGGCGGTTTTCATCTTTCTGGTCCGCTGCTGGCAATGGGGGCCATCGCGGATTCTGCCCCCGACCTGCCGCTACAGTCCGACATGTTCGGCCTACACCATCGAGGCGATCACGAAATATGGTGCAATTAAGGGTAGCTGGCTGGGAATGAAGCGGCTATTGCGCTGTCACCCTTGGGGAGGGTCGGGCCACGACCCCGTTCCTTGAACATCCCCGGCGGCGGGCATATCTGATGAGATCACGAGACATTTAGGAAACATAGTGGACGACAAGCGCAATATCATCATGGCGGTTCTGCTGACCGGCATCATTCTGTTTGGCTGGCCACTGGTGATGGAACAGTTTTTCCCCGAGATGGTGAATCAGAACGAAGCCACCGAGCAAGCAGCCAGCCCGGCGGCTGATCCCGCAAGTGCTGATGGCCTCACGCCGGCCGTATCCACCGATACCGGAGCAAATGATATCACCGCCGATGCGGTCGCCAGTACAATCCGGCCCATTGCCGCCGTGCTCAAGGAGAATCCGCGGGTTCTGATCGACACCCCGCGGCTCAAGGGCTCCATCAATCTCCAGGGCGCGCGCTTTGATGATCTCACTTTGACCGACTACCGAATTGCCCTCGACCAGGAAAGCGATCCAGTCCGCCTGTTTTCGCCATCCGGAACCGAAAATGCCTATTTCAGCCGCTTTGGCTGGGCCGGGAAGGGCATTGAGTTGCCCGGTGACACGACCGTCTGGTCCACCGATCAAAGCAAGCTGACGCCCGACACACCGGTTACCCTGAGCTGGAACAATGACACCGGTCAGTCCTTTGCGATTACCCTGTCAATCGACGAAAATTATCTCGTGACCGCCGAACAGAGCGTCACCAACCGCGGCGAAGCGGACATTGCGGTCAATCCATTCGGTCTGCTCAGCCGGGTCCGTAACCCGAACACCATTCCCACGGTCGAACAGGACAGCTGGACCATCCATATCGGCCCGATGGGCGTGTTCGAGGAAACCGCCAATTTTGATACCGACTATGAAGATGTCGAGGAAGCCGGCACCAGCGGCGTGGCTGCCGATGTCACCAGTGGCTGGATCGGCTTTACCGACAAATACTGGCTGGGAGCCCTCATTCCGGTCACCGACACCAAAATCGACGGCAAGTTTCGCGCCGGCAGCGGAGATGTCTATCAGGCCCAGATTTCCCGCCAAAATGCCCAGGTCGTCGCCCCTGGCAAGGTCCTCACCACCACGACCCGGCTGTTCGCAGGGGCCAAGGAAACGGCTCTGCTCGACACCTACAAGGAGCAATACAACATTACCCTGCTCGACCGGGCGATCGACTGGGGCTGGTTCTACTGGTTTGAAAAGCCGCTTTTTTATCTGCTCAACTGGCTGTTTGAAATGGTTGGCAATTTCGGGGTGGCGATCATCCTGATGACCTTCGTGGTACGCGGCATCATGTTCCCGATTGCCCAGAAACAGTTTGCCAGCATGGCGCAAATGCGCGCGGTGCAGCCGAAAATGAAAAAGATTCAGGAAAAGCACAAGGACGACAAGCAGAAGCAGCAGCAGGAAATCATGAAGCTGTACAAGGACGAGAAGGTCAATCCGCTCGCCGGCTGTCTGCCGATCTTCCTGCAGATTCCGATCTTCTTTGCGCTCTACAAGGTGCTGATGCTGTCGATTGAAATGCGGCACCAGCCGTTCATGCTGTGGATCAAGGATCTGTCTGCACCCGATCCACTGACCCCGGTCAACCTGTTCGGCCTGATCCCGTTCGATCCGCCCAGCTTCCTCGCGGTTGGCATATTGCCGATCCTGATGGGCATCACCATGCATTTCCAGTTCAAGCTCAATCCCCAGCAAATGGATCCGATCCAGCAGCAGATCTTCAGCTTCATGCCATGGATCCTGGTGTTCATC
>JBCBZY010000245.1:0-4445 GCA_039815115.1 Pseudomonadota bacterium
ATCCCGGACTTTGACGGTGCCATCGGCCACAATTCTGGACCCGAGGGTCAGTCCGCTCCTCACTTCAACAAGACCTTCAGACCGCAGACCGATTTCAATGGGTGTCCGCCGCGCAATGCCTTCATCATCGACGACAAAGACAAAGTTCTGATCGCTTTGGGCCAGCAGGGCGGATTCCGGGATCGCCAGCGCCGTGCGGGTTTCCGAAACGATACGAACAGACATCAGCATTCCGGGACGAAGCTGACGAGCCTCGTTGGGCAAAAGGGCCCGAACCGTGAGGCTCCGCGACAGGGGGTCAACAAGCGGGTTGATATTGTCGATGGTGCCATAAAAATTCTGATCGGGATAAGCAGCGGTCTTCGCCTCGATCACCTGCCCGGGTTCGAGCGCTGTCAGAAAGTTTTCCGGGACCGTGAAATCCAGTTTGATGGAGGATATATCGCTGATTGTTGCGATCGGGCTCCCCGATGTCATAACGGTTCCCGGAGAGACGGTACGCAGACTGATGACGCCGTCAAAGGGTGCGCGAATGACGCGGTCAGATATGCGCGAACGGATCGCGCTGGCATCGGCTCGTGCAGCATCCCGCAAGGCCGTCTGCTGATCAACCGCCGCGTTGGTTGCGAAACCCCGTTTCTGCAATGACACAAGCCGATCCAGTTGCTTTTCAGCCTCTCGGGCTCTCGCCTCCACCGCACTCAGATCTGCTGATTCCTCGCCGCGAGATAGTTGCGCGATTACGGAACCGCGACGGACGATGGCCCCATCCGAAAAGGCAATGCGATCAATTTTTTCGGTGACGGGAGATGTCAGAACGGTTTGTTCGTTGGCAAATGCTGTCCCGACCGCTTCAATGTCGCTGACAAATTCGGCCTGCTTGACAGTCCCGCCGACCACCGTTGGCACTCCGCCACGCCCGCCGCGCTGGTCATCGCCGCTCCCGCAGGCTGCGAGAGCGCATATGACGCTGATCATCCAAAGGCTACGAAAGGTCATTGGCGGGGTTTCCAGATGATACCGGGACGAAACACATGCGATTGCAGACAATCCTAGGAGCCAGAATTAATCCGTCAATCGCATTCGCCAATAGATCTTACATGACAACATGTACCAATGCACAGTAATTGCATTATGCGCCTGCTCATGCTTTATAGTCTAATGTTGCAACCAGGTTGAACGAGTCATGAAAACAAAATCCTTTTCGGATATGCAATGTTCGATTGCGCGGACGCTGGAACATGTCGGGTCCTGGTGGTCGCTGCTGATCATCCGCGACGTCATGATGGGCGCGCGTCGCTTCAAGCATTTCGAGAAGTCGCTCGGTATCGCCAAGAACACGCTGACCGTGCGGCTGGCGCAGCTGGTGAACGTCGGCATTCTCGAAAAGGTACCGGCTTCGGACGGATCCGCTTTTGACGAATATGTCCTGACCGAGCGGGGCAGGGAACTGGCGCCGGTCATGATTGCTTTGTCCCAATGGGGGGACAAATGGGTCCCGCACGAGAACGGACCCTCGACCGAGATCATTGACGCGCAGACTGGCAAGCGATTGCCCCCGATCTGGCCGCGCCGGGAAAATGGCGAAATGATGCCGCTGAATGAAGTCAGCATGCGCATGGCCGATGACGCACCGGAAAAGAGCTGGGCCAAGGATTAGGGCAAAAGCGCCAAATCCAGGCGGGTTACCAGTTTTCCTTGAATGGCCGCAGATCCAGTTCGTGAGTCCAGGCCGAGCGATGCTGGGTGTGGACATGCCAGAAAGCCTCGGCAATCGCTTCGGGTTTCAGGCAACCATCTTCGCCCAGCTGTTCCAGATATTCGCCAAAGCGGGTGCGGACCATTTCACCATCAACCACACCATCGATAACGAAATGCGCGACATGGACGCCTTGCGGACCATATTCGCGGGCGAGCGACTGGGCGAGCATGCGCAGGCCTGCTTTCATCGACGCGAAATGGGCGAAATTCGGCTTGCCCCGCATTGACCCGGACGCGCCGGTAAAGAACAGGCTGCCTTTGCCTTGATCCTTGAGCAGCGGAATGGCGCGCTTGGCCGTCAGGAACGCCCCGAAACAGCCGACCCGCCAGAAACTTTCCAGCGTATCCGCATCAAGCTGCTCAAAGGGAATGATCGCGTTGTTCCCGGCATTGTAGAGCACGGCAGCGATCGGTCCGCGTTCCGCAGCAAGCGCAAACAGGGCGTCCTGATCGGCCTCGGACGTCACATCAGCACGCACACCCTCTGCCGAGCCACCACTGGTGGTGATTTCATCGGCGATTTTCTGGACTTTTTCCGGGGTTCGTCCGGCGATGATGGCATGCAGGCCATTGTCTGCAAATTGCCGCGCCAGCGCGCCGCCAACTCCGTCAGATGCGCCCACTCCGATTATGATCGCGGACTCAGGCATTTTCTGCAGCCTTTTTGGCTTCATGCGCCGCAAACCAGTCCTCCTCTTCGCCGGGCTCGGGCATGATGTCGCCACCCTCCATCACCCAGCTGGCGGGGGTATCGCGGATCACCACCTCAATGTCATCCAGCGGCAGACCTGCATGCTGGTGGATCGCCTGGCGCATCTCGTCCATGATCTGGGTTTTCTGTGCCGCGTTTCGACCAGCACGGATGCTCCCGAGCAGGAAAGCCGATTTTCCATCGAGCGGCATGTGCGGGGCGTCTTCCACAAAGAAGGCGTGGACAAAGGCGGGCGGGGCGTCGGTGACATCGCAATGAACGCGCGTGATATCCTGAGCGATCTTCTCCTTGGCGGCATCAGTAATGGCACCCTGGACGGCGTTGGTCATGTAAAGCGGCATGATTTTCTCCTTAAACTGTATCCCGTTCAGGCGGGGTCGTTGATGACGCCGACAATTTCGTCGAGCGAACAGCCGGTCTCGGTTGACCAGATGTCACACAGTTCCTCCAGCATCGCAATGCGCTCCGACTGTTCGACCGGCTGGTCAGCAGCCAGAGAAACGATGGACGAGGTGGACGGTTTGGTGGCGGTATAACCGCTGCCGGGCGCAATTTCGACCCATCCGATTTCGGCAGACGACCCGAATTTGGCCTGAGCGAACTGGTCGAGCCTGGTCCGCAACGCCGCCTGGGTTTCGCCGGAAATCTGCCTAGCCTGTACGATGCAATTGCATGTCGTCATGGTCAATTCTCTTTCTTCTGCCTGAACGCCGCGTCCAGCATGGTTGCAATATAAGACCAAGTAAGATATCTGGTCCTATATTGCAACTACTTTACATCTGAATTTTCAACAGCGGAGAACATCTCATGAATGTGACAATCCACGGAACCATCATGTCACCCTGGGTGCGCCGGTTACTGGCCTTTTGCGAGGAAAAGGGAGTCACCTATGACATTGTCAACGTGGTTCCGCTGGGAGAACCCGATCCAGAATTTCTGAAAATCAGCCCGCTCGGCAAAGTCCCGGTGCTTGAGGTGGAAGGTCGTTTCCTTCCCGACTCGCTGGCAGGTTGCGTTTATCTGGAAGGCGAGATTGCCGATCCGCCCCTCTTTCCGAAAGACAGCTGGGAATCTGGGCTGGATGCACTGGCTGTGCGACTATCTCGGCACCGGGCTGTTTTCGAAGGTAGAGGCGCCGCTGTTCATTCACCGTTTTGTCAATCCGGTGTTGCTGCAGAAAGAATCCGATCAGGCAGCCATTGACGCAGCACTCGGTCTTCTCCCGCAACATTTCGACTATCTGGAAAGTCAGCTGGACGGCGACAAGCCCTTTTTGGTGGGAGACAGCATGACGCTCGCCGACGTGACCGCCGGGAGCATCTTCATCAATATGCGGCATGCCGGGGAAGAGGTGAGTGCGGAAAAATGACCGGCCCTTGCCGCCTATGTGGATCGCATTCACGCCCGCCCGTCCTTCACCCGGATCATTGAAAGAGAGCGAGAAGCAGTGGGTGACGTGTCCCCCATGTTTGCCGATTGACCGCCGCGCGCGTTATGTCGGCTATAGGCGCAAAAAGGAGACAAACCCGTTCTCGGTGATTTGCTTTTATGATATCGAACCGCATGGTCGTCTCCGTAATCAGAAATGCAATCATGATCATTGTGGTTGGCATCCTGTATGCCTGGTTCAAGGGATATGAAAACTTCGAGTTAAAGTACCTGATTTTCGCAATAGTTTTTGTGCCGGTCGCAGCTGTTCTTATCGAACTTAGATGGCGTCCTCTGACTCATCCAGATGAGTTTCAGCAAAAGGATGAAAAAGACAATTAGGTGCTGTGCCGTTTGGACAAGGATTGCACCTGACGATACCCCGGATACCCAGCGTCGGCTTTCGGGAGATGGCCGTAGTTAGGGATCAAGTTTTTTCGACCGCTGTTCACCTCTGACGGATGTTTGCAAATATGAACTATGTTCTGAGTAAGGACTTGAAGGCACTATTTATAGCTGATAGATGACTGTCTTACTTATATAA
>JBCBZY010000114.1:0-8156 GCA_039815115.1 Pseudomonadota bacterium
CCCTGGTGATGGGGTGGTCACTGGATCAGGGACGATCAATGGCCGGCTTGTCTTTGTTTTTAGCCAGGATTTTACCGTTTTCGGCGGCTCGCTGTCCGAACGTCACGCAGAGAAAATCTGCAAGGTTCTCGACAATGCAATGAAAGTCGGTGCGCCGGTTATCGGACTGAATGATTCCGGCGGGGCTCGTATCCAGGAAGGCGTCGCATCTTTGGGAGGCTATGCCGAGGTATTCCAGCGCAATGTGATGGCGAGCGGCGTGATTCCGCAGCTGAGCCTGATCATGGGCCCCTGTGCTGGTGGAGCGGTTTATTCGCCCGCCATGACCGACTTCATCTTCATGGTGAAGGATAGCAGCTATATGTTCGTCACCGGCCCCGATGTCGTCAAGACCGTGACCAACGAAGTTGTGACCCAGGAAGAGCTGGGCGGGGCCGTCACCCACACGACCAAGACCAGCGTCGCGGACGTGGCTTATGACAATGACATAGAAGCCTTGCTGGCCGCACGCGACTTTATCGATTTCATGCCGCTGTCCAATCGCGAGGAAGTGCCTGAGCGTCCGACCGCCGACGCCTGGGATCGTCTCGAGGAGAGCCTCGACACGCTGGTCCCGGCCAATGCCAACCAGCCCTATGACATGCACGAAGTCATCCGGAAAATGCTCGACGAGGGCGATTTCTTCGAGATCCAGCCCGGCCATGCCGGCAATATCATCTGCGGCTTTGGGCGGATGGAGGGCAGCACCGTAGGCGTGGTCGCCAATCAGCCGATGGTGCTCGCCGGATGTCTCGATATCAACGCGTCGAAGAAAGCCGCGCGGTTTGTGCGCTATTGCGACGCGTTTGATATTCCGATCATCACGCTGGTCGATGTCCCCGGCTTCCTGCCCGGAACGGATCAGGAGCATAATGGCATTATCAAACATGGCGCAAAACTGCTTTTCGCCTATGCCGAAGCCACCGTGCCCAAGATCACGATCATCACCCGAAAAGCCTATGGCGGGGCCTATGACGTCATGGCGTCAAAGCATTTGCGCGGTGATCTCAACTATGCCTGGCCCACCGCAGAAATCGCGGTGATGGGCGCCAAAGGCGCGGTCGAGATTATCTTCCGCGGCAAGACCGAAGAAGAAATTGCCGAGCGTACCGCCGAATATGAAGCGCGCTTCGCCAATCCGTTCATCGCGGCGCAAAAGGGCTTTGTAGATGAAGTGATCATGCCGCATTCGACGCGTCGGCGTGTGGCGCTGGGGCTACGGAAACTGCGCAACAAGCAGCTGGAGAATCCGTGGAAGAAGCATGACAATATTCCGTTGTGAGTGATGCTGAACGAGAAAATGGGAGATAACTGTCCCCGTCATTGCGAGCGAAGCGAAGCAATCCAGGGCGTCATTTGGTACTTCTGGATTGCCGCGTCGCTTCGCTCCTCGCAATGACGAACGATAAGCCGATATGAAGCGACCAGCAGTCTATATCATGGCCAACAAGCGGAATGGAACTTTGTACACGGGAGTGACTTCGAGCCTTCCCCAACGCGTCTGGCAGCATCGCGAAGGTGTAGCTGACGGATTTTCCAAACGCCACGGATGCAAGTTATTGGTCTGGTACGAAGCCTACGAAACCATGGAATCAGCGATTACGAGAGAAAAACAGATCAAGGCTGGATCGCGGAAGAAGAAGTTAGCATTGATCGAAGAAAATAATCCACAGTGGAGGGATTTGTTTGATGAAATTGTATCATAACGTCATTGCGAGCGTAGCGAAGCAATCCAGTGCGAAGTGCCTGAACACACTGGATTGCCGCGTCGCTTCGCTCCTCGCAATGACGATCGTTCAGGGCCACTAATGCCCACCGGACTAGTAGCCCTTCTCGATGATGTCGCCGCGATCGCCAAGGTAGCGGCGGCTTCCGTAGATGATATCGGCGCAGCGGCCGCACGGGCAGGGGCCAAGTCGGCCGGTGTGGTCATCGACGATGCCGCGGTGACCCCGCAATATGTGACGGGCTTTGACCCTTCGCGCGAGTTGCCGATGATCTGGAAGATCGCCAAGGGGTCGATCAAGAACAAGCTGTTGTTCCTGCTCCCCGCGGCTGTGCTTTTGGGCCAGTTTGCGCCGTTTCTGATCCCGGTCATCCTGATCCTGGGCGGGCTGTTCCTCTGTTACGAAGCGGCGGAGAAGGTGCTCGAGTGGCTGCATGTCGACGAGACGACCAAGCATGACGAGCCGGCGATTATCGAAGGCCATGGCCGCGAGGAGGAAATGGTTTCCGGCGCGATCCGGACGGATTTTATACTGTCCGCCGAGATCATGGCCATCGCCCTGTCCGAAGTCACAGACGAGGTCTGGTGGCAGCAGGGGATCATATTGGCGCTGATCGGCGTGGTGATCACCGTCGCAGTCTATGGCGCGGTCGCGTTGATCGTGAAGATGGATGATGTCGGATTGCATCTTGCGACAGAAAATACCGGCTTTGCCGCGTCTTTCGGGCGCGGATTGGTCAATTTCATGCCGAAATTGCTCACCGGCATTTCGATCATCGGTACGCTGGCCATGGCCTGGGTCGGCGGGGGGCTGCTGGTGCATAATATTGCGGCTGTGGGCTGGCACGGGCCGGAACATCTGATCGCCATCATCTCGCATCCCATTGTCGGCATTCTGCCGGATTCCTGGGGCTATTTTGGCGAAGGGATCCTGTTTGCAATATTGTCCGGCCTGCTTGGTGTTGCAATTGGGGCCGTGATTGCACCTTTGGTACACAAGTTCATCCCGCACGGGGAAAAGCACTGAATTCTGCTGTTGCAAAAGCCGTGTCGATTGGGCATTTAACTGATCAATTAAACCAAGGAATTCTGCCATGAAACTGGGACGCATGAACCATATTGGTGTGGCTACGCCGGATCTGGACGCTTCCATTGCCTTCTACCGCGATATCATGGGCGCCTCCGACATTACCGAGCCCTTCGTGCTGGAATCCCAGAAAGTTCGCGTGTGCTTCGTTAATACGCCGGGCGAGGGCGGCACGGAAGGTACGCAGGTGGAACTGCTGCAACCGACCGAAGCGGACAGCGCGGTCGGAAAATGGCTGGAAAAGAATCCGTTGGGCGGACAACATCATATCTGTTTCGAAGTGCCGGATATCCACGCAGCCAAGGCGGAGTTTGAAGAGATGGGCAAACGCGTCCTTGGCGAACCCCGCATCGGGGCCCATGGCACGCTTATCTTTTTTGTGCATCCCAAGGATATGGGCGGGATGCTAACCGAGATTATGGAAACGCCGAAGGATCACTAAACATATCGTCGCCCCGGCACATACCGGGGTCTCACGTGGTGGACTAAGCCGCCAGAGATTCCCGCCTTCGCAGGGATGACAAAACATGAGGGACAAGAGTAATGGAATTCGAAACGATCAAGCTGGACATATCCGATCAGGTGGCCACGATCACGCTGAACAAACCGGATCGGCTCAATGCCTGTTCGCTGGACATGGCGGACGAGATATTCACTGCGCTCGATCTGCTGGAAGATGCCCGTGCGGTCATCATCACCGGCGAAGGGCGCGCTTTCTGCGCCGGGGCCGATCTCCAGGCGAGCAACAACAGCGCGATCACGGGCGGCAAGGCGTCGTTCATGGCGCTTAACAAAAATTATAACCCGCTGATGCTCAAACTGTCCAAGCTGCAGATACCGACCATTACTGCGGTCAATGGGCCAGCGGCGGGTGTCGGCTGCTCCATCGCTCTCGCAAGTGACTTCGCGATTGCCGGTAAATCTGCCTATTTCCTCCAGGCTTTCGTAAATATCGGTCTGGTGCCTGATGGCGGGGCCAGCTGGATGCTGCCGCGGCTGATCGGCAAGGCCCGCGCTACCGAAATGATGTTGCTGGGCGAGAAGATACCGGGAGAGAAGGCCGCTGACTGGGGCCTGGTCTACAAATGCGTCGAAGATGACGCGCTCATGGCAGAAGCGGGCGCATTGGCGCGCCGCCTGGCCGATGGTCCGACCGTGGCTCTGGGCGTGATGCGTCAGAATATCGCGAAAGCGCTCGATACGGATTACAGCACCGCGCTTTACACAGAGGCGGAAGGGCAGCGCCTTGCGGGAGACAGCAAAGATGCGCGGGAAGGCGCGATCGCATTTCTTCAGAAACGCAAGGCCGAATTCAAGGGAGAATAAGCGCTTTCCAAACAGCTTTGTCGAAGAGCGGATATTGCAAATCAGGTTTCGACAGGCCGCTACGGAAAGGCTAATGTGCACGCCATGACTGACAAACCGACTATTGATGACTGGAGCGCCCTTGCCGACAAGGAAGTGAAGGGCCGCGATCTCGACTGGGAAACCCCGGAAGGGATTACCGTCAAGCCGCTCTATACGCAGGACGATGCCGGTGATCCGGGACTTCCCGGCTTTGGACCGTTCACTCGCGGTGTAAAGGCCAGCATGTATGCCGGGCGTCCCTGGACGATCCGCCAATATGCCGGTTTTTCCACGGCAGAAGAGTCCAACGCCTTCTACCGCCGAAATTTGGCAGCCGGACAAAAGGGTCTATCGGTCGCTTTCGATCTGGCCACGCACCGGGGCTATGACAGCGACCATCCGCGGGTTGTCGGCGATGTTGGCAAGGCCGGCGTCGCGATCGACAGTGTCGAGGACATGAAAATCCTGTTCGACCAGATCCCGCTCGATCAGATGTCCGTATCGATGACCATGAACGGTGCGGTCATCCCGTGTCTCGCTTTCTATATCATCGCGGCGGAAGAGCAGGGCGTTTCACAGGAACAACTGTCCGGCACTATTCAGAATGACATTCTGAAAGAATTCATGGTCCGCAATACCTATATCTATCCGCCGGATCCCAGCATGCGGATTATTTCAGATATTATCGCATATACGTCCGAAAACATGCCGAAATTCAACAGCATTTCGATCAGCGGCTATCATATGCATGAAGCGGGCGCGACGGCGGTCCAGGAGCTCGCCTTTACGATCGCGGACGGCAAGGAATATGCGAAACAGGCGATGGCCACGGGTCTGGATATCGACAAATTCGCGGGGCGGCTGAGTTTCTTTTTCGGCATTGGCATGAACTTTTTCATGGAAGTGGCCAAATTGCGAGCCGCGCGGACGCTCTGGTACCGCGTGATGGACGATCTGGGTGCACAGGCCGAACGGTCCAAGATGCTGCGTACCCATTGTCAGACGTCGGGTGTGTCGCTGACCGAACAGGATCCCTATAATAACGTCATCCGGACAACGATTGAGGCGATGGCGGCGACGCTTGGCGGGACCCAGTCGCTACACACAAATGCACTAGACGAGGCGATTGCTCTCCCCACCGACTTTTCGGCGCGGATCGCGCGTAACACCCAGATCGTTTTGCAGGAAGAAGCCGGCATCACCAAGGTCGTCGACCCCCTGGGTGGGAGCTATTATATTGAGGCGCTGACCGATGAACTGGTCGAAAAAGCCTGGGAAATCATCGAACGCGTCGAGAAGGAGGGCGGCATGGCCAAGGCTGTGGCCGATGGCTGGCCCAAAGGCATGATCGAGGAAGCCGCCGCCGGACGTCAGGCCCGGGTCGATCGCGGCGAAGATGTTATCGTCGGCGTCAACAAATATCGCCTCGAGGATGAGGACCAGATCGAAACGCTCGATATCGACAATGCCAAGGTGCGTCAGGGACAGATTGCAAGGCTCGACAAGATGCGCGCCGAACGGGACGAGAGTGCGTGTCAGGCGGCTCTCAAGGCGATTACCGATGGGGCGAAGGCAAATGGCAACATGCTGGCACTCGCCGTGGATGCCGCGCGCAAACGGGCCTCACTCGGCGAAATTTCCGATGCGATGGAAGCCGCATTTGGCCGCTATGCCACGCAACCCACGCCGGTGAAGGGTATTTACGGCGCGGCCTATGAAGGCGATCCGCAATATGCGCTGGTGATTGATGGCGTGGATGCCGTGTCGCAGCGATTGGGCCGAAAACCGAAGATCCTCGTCGCCAAAATGGGGCAGGACGGGCATGATCGCGGAGCGAATGTTGTTTCCAGCGCCTTTACCGATATGGGATTTGACGTCATTTCCGGACCTTTGTTCCAGACACCCCGCGAAACCGCGGATCTTGCGCTATCCGAAAATGTCGATGCGGTGGGCGCCTCCAGTCTGGCGGCCGGGCACAAGACACTTATCCCCGAACTTATCAACATCATGAAAGACGCGGGACGCAGCGATATCAAGGTTTTTGCGGGCGGCGTGATCCCGCCGCAGGACTATGAATTTCTGAGAAATTCCGGTGTTGTCGGAATCTATGGACCCGGCAGCAATATTGTGGAATGTGCAGCCGACATCTTGCGCTTGCTCGGGCATAATATGCCGCCCGAGGGAGAAATGAAGGAAGCTGCAGAATGAGTCAGAAGCCAACAGCCAGTGCACCTGCGAAGGCAGGTGCCCATCTTCCGCCGTTGCACCCGGGAAAAACCTCAGGAGATGGGTCCCTGCCTGCGCAGGGACACGACGTGCGGAATGACTGGACCCGCGAGGAGATCGCGGTACTGTTTGATCTGCCGTTCACCGAACTTCTGTTCCAGGCCGCTACCACCCATCGCGCCTATCACAAGCCGGATGAAGTGCAGCTATGCACATTGCTTTCGATCAAGACCGGCGGATGCCCGGAAGATTGCGGCTATTGCAGCCAGTCTGTTCACGCCGACAGTGGCGTCGAAGCCACCAAGCTGATGGACGTGCGGGCGGTGCTTCAATCGGCTGCACAAGCCAAAGATGCCGGATCCCAGCGCTTCTGCATGGGCGCCGCCTGGCGCAACCCCAAGGATCGCGACATGCCCGCCATTGTCGAGATCGTGAAAGGTGTGCGGGACATGGGACTCGAAACCTGCATGACGCTGGGCATGTTGACGCCCAAACAGGCGGACATGCTCGCAGACGCAGGTCTCGATTACTACAACCACAATATCGACAGCAGCCCCGAATATTATGAAAAGGCGATTTCCACGCGGAAAATGGAAGATCGCCTGGATACGCTGCAAAATGTGCGGGACAGCGGGATCAATGTCTGTTCCGGCGGCATTATCGGCATGGGCGAAACCCGCGAAGACCGGGTCGGTTTTGTGCACACACTGGCGACACTGGAGCAGCACCCGGAAAGCGTCCCAGTCAATGCTTTGGTTCCGGTCAAGGGCACCATTCTGGGCGACATGCTGCACGATACCCCCTTGGCGAAAATCGACGACATCGAATTTGTCCGCACAGTCGCCGTCGCTCGCATCACCATGCCCAAATCCATGGTCCGCCTCAGCGCAGGCCGCGAGAGCATGAGCGAAGCCACACAGGCACTATGCTTCATGGCGGGCGCCAATTCGATCTTCACGGGCGACAAACTGCTGACCGCCCCCAATGCCGGCGACGACAGCGATGCGGCGCTGTTCCAGCGGTTGGGTCTGAAGGCGCTCGAAGGCGAAGAGCCAATGCGGGCGGAAAAAACCTGTGGCGCGCTGGAGGCGGCTGAGTGAAGACTTGGCTCAAATTGACAATATTTATAGGTGGTTCGCTGGTTTATTGGATCGGCGGTGCGCCAATAACAGACCACTTTGCATATGTTTGGGGCGGTCGTCCGGACTTTGGTATCACGGATGATCGTTCTCCTTGGCCTTTGGCAATTATGGCTTTGGGCTACATCATCCTTTCGGCAGGGTATTTCTTGCTTTCGTCACGCTTTGCAAATCCATCAAATCCAAGAGGTGGACAAGCCAAATGAACTATTCACCAATCTGTCCTGCTGAACTTGTTTCAGCATCCATTTTTCAACTCTCGCCGTCGGTGCCTGCCGCACGATGGACCCTGAACCAGGTTCAGGGTGACGGCTTGCTGGAGGCCTGACTTGTTCAAAAAAATATTGATCGCCAACCGCGGCGAAATTGCCTGTCGTGTTATTCGCACTGCCAAGAAAATGGGCATTGCCACGGTCGCCGTCTATTCCGATGCCGATGCGCGCGCGCCATTTGTCCGGATGGCGGATGAGGCGGTCCATATCGGCCCGCCGCCCGCTGCCGAAAGCTATCTGCTCGCGGACAAGATCATCGCGGCCTGCAAGGAAACCGGCGCGGAAGCCGTGCATCCGGGCTATGGGTTCCTGTCCGAACG
>JBCBZY010000248.1:0-4373 GCA_039815115.1 Pseudomonadota bacterium
TGAAGTTCCCGGGTCTGGGGCCGCCGCCCACATGTCCCTTCATCTATTATTACAATGTCAAAGAGCCCGCTCAAAACGCAGACAACGATTTTTCCCGCTATTGCTACCGGGGAGAACCGTTGTACTAAATTTTGACGACCAGCAAAGTGGGGCCCGCTAGAGCCGCGTCGTGCCGGTGAGAGGTCATCTAGGGACCGTCTGCGATTCCGTCAACACACTTTTTCACTTTTGTTTCAAAAAAATTCGTATTTTTGCGTTAAGGCCATTCCCGAAGTGAAGAAAAGGGCCTGACAACCGGCGTAATATGGTAAATCCGACCTCATCTATAGCGACCGACGGCAGTTTCGGAAATCGCGTGAGAAGCGCTGTTTTCTGGCGTTCCGGCACGCAGATCCTTGCCCAGATCATCGCCTGGGGTGCGACCCTCGCCGTCATTCGCATTCTCGATCCCAGCGATTACGGCATTTTTGCCATGACTCAGGTCATTCTCGTTTTTTTGAGCTTTTTGAACGGATACGGACTCGCCAGTTCGATCATCCAGTCCGAAAAAGTCGAGCCGATCCGGATTCGGCAAGCCTTTGGCATGCTGTTGCTGCTCAATGGCGGAATAGCGATTCTCCAGTTATTGCTCGCCCCGGTCGCAGCGGAATATTACCGGCAGCCAATTATCGCTGACCTGCTGCGTGTGCAGGCGCTGATCTATCTGGCAACACCATTCATGGTCCTGCCCGAAGCGCTGCTGACCCGGGAACTGGAATTCAAGAAGCCGGCGATCATCAATCTGATATCCGCTGTGGTCGGCGCTGTCACTGCCCTCTATTTCGCGTGGAACGGATATGGCGTCTGGACGCTGGTCTATGCCCCGCTGGCGATATTCTGGAGCCGGGCCATCTGTCTGGTCATTGCCGTGAAGTTCTTTGTCCTGCCAACATTCAACTTCAGGGGTGCCGGGACGATGTTTGGATTCGGTGCGACCTTGCTGGCGAGCCATCTGTTCTGGACGATCCAGAGCCAGTCCGACATTTTCATTGCCGGCCGGTTTCTCGATCCGCACAGCCTCGGCCTTTATGCCGAAGCACTGTTCCTGACGACAATCTTCGCCGCCAAATTTGTGCCTCCGCTGAACGAAGTCGCCTTCCCGGCCTATTCTCGCCTGCAGTCCGATCTGTCCGCGCTGAGCTGGTCCTTCCTCAAGGCCGTGCGGCTGATCATGCTGATCTCCTGTCCTCTATATATGGGCATGATGGTGACCGCCGGCCCGCTGGTCGAAACCCTGTTCGGGCAGAAGTGGCTGGAGATGGCACCCTTTGTCGCGATCCTTGCGCTGGCCATGCCGGTGATGACGCTGCAGATCCTGTTCACCCCGGCGAACAATGCGCTGGGCCGACCGCAGGTGACAGCGCAGACTAACATGTTCGGTGCCGTGCTGATGCCGGTCACCTTTCTCATCGGCATTCAATATGGTGTCTATGGCCTGGCCTGGGGCTGGGTCATCGCCTTCCCGCTGCTCACCATATTCACCTTCATGTTGTCCCGCAACCATATCGGAATCAGCGCATGGGATCTCGCCAAAGCCTTGTGGCCGGGGCTCTCCGCTTCCGCGGCCATGGCAGCGATTGTCTATCTGGTCGACCAGATGCTGCCCGAGATGAGCGTCTATGCCCGGCTCGCCCTGCTGGTCGCCACAGGCGGGCTTGCCTATGCCGTACTGCTGTTCGTTCTGGCACGGGAAACGCTGATGGAGATCATCCAGCTGATCCTCCGCCGCAAACCACCCGAGCCGGAACAAACCGCTCAGACAAACCCGGCCGCCTCCTAAAAGCGCCTATTGCCTGGTGCACCGGCATCTCTATGCCGGACCCATGACCCATATCCTGTCACTCGCCGCCGGCACCCTGCCGGAATTCGCCCCGCCCGCTGTTGCACAAGCTGCTGGCGCGGCCGGGTTCAGCCATGTCGGCTTCACCATTGAACCGGACCATTGGAACGCGGCGATGCTACGCGACACGAAACAGGCGCTGAGCGACCATGACCTGTCAGTTCTGGATGTCGAAGTCATCTGGATCCCGGAAGGCGGCGCGGTGGATGACAGCCACAAGCTGATCATCGAGGCCGGGGCCGAACTGTCGGCACCCAATGTGCTGGTGGTCAGCGCAGAGCCCGATCAGGATCGCACCGCCGCAGCGCTGCACCAATTATGCGAGTGGGCCGCCCCTGCCGGCATGCAAGTGTCGCTCGAATTTCTGATGATCACGGCGGTCCAGTCCCTGGATGCCGCCGCCGCGATTGTCGCAAAAGCGGATCATGAAGCCGCACATGTCCTGATCGACACGCTGCATTTCGCCCGCGCGGGGCATCAGCCGGCTGACCTCGCTGCCAAAGACCCGGCGCTATTTACCTATACCCAGATCTGTGACGGCAATGCCGAATGCGCACCCGGTTTGGAAACCTGGCTGGAGGATGCCATCGACCTGCGCAGCGTTCCGGGAGAAGGGGAGTTACCGGTACGCGAGATCATCGCCGCCCTGCCCGACGAGATCCCGCTCAGTCTCGAGATTCGGTCCAGCCGCTGGCGAGATGCCATCCCCGATGCCGCCGACCGGGCCAATGCGATCCGGGACAGGACAGAGCAGTTCTTCACTGCAGAAAATATCAGTTTTCGCTGACAGCCTTTTCCAGCCGGTCCATTTTCAGCCGATAGATTTCGGTATCACCCACCCCTTTCAGGGTCAGGGTTTCGGCATGGCTGAACGCCTCCGCCTTTCCACATTCAAAATAGGTCGCAGCCGACACCGCGATCCCGTCGGGATCTGCGACCCCCTCGATCCGACTGGCAATATTCATTGTGTCGCCCCAATAATCATAGGCCAGCCGGTTTGATCCAACCACGCCGCCCACTACCGGCCCGGTATGGATGCCAATCCGCAACTTGATATCGACACCGCTTTCCGCCGCGCGTTCCTGCATTTTGGCAATCAGGTCGCGCCCGAACGCCACAGCGGCCAAGGCGCCCTGCCCGGAAGACGCCGTTCCTCCGGAAACCGCCAGATAGGCATCTCCAATGGTTTTGACCTTTTCCACGCCGTGGCGGTCGGCACATTTGTCGGCAATGGAGAAAAACTGGTTGAGCTGCTTGACCAGAAGACCCGGAGACAGTTTCTGCGCCAGTTTCGAGAAACCCATAATGTCGACAAATATGACCGACACATCAGAAAAGGAATCCGCCACAGACTTGCCCTCCCGCAGCCGCTTGGCGACGGATTGCGGCAGAACATTGTGGAGCAGTTCCTCGGTCTTTTTGCGTTCGGCCTCCAGTTCCTGATTGGCCTGGAACACCTTGCGCGCGCGCCGGTCGATGTCCCAGTTCACATAAGCGGAGAAGACAAAGAAAGTGGAGAAGTTCGTGAGCGTATAGGTCTTCTGGATCAGGCTGCGGTCCGCTTGTGCCAGAAACCCAATATAGAGCAACAGCAGTGTGCCTGCCCAGATCATGAAGAGCCGCGTGTTGGCGATAAAGCCGACACTCGCGAAGATCAGCAATATACCCATGTTGATAATCGCCATGCCAAAGCGGGAGATGCCGGTAATCGCAGCCTGGTCTCCCAGGGCATCGATCAGCATCAGCATCGCGACGGTCATGCCGGTGAAGAGAATCAGATCGACCCATGCCTGCTCCAGATAGAAGCGGGTGCGGGTCAGGAACAGGAATCCGACAAGGACCGCGATGAACACCGCGGCGGCGATATTATAGGCAATTACGCCTTCGCGCGGAAAATACATCGGGTTCATGCTGATATAGGACAGGAAGGTCGCAATCCCGATCAGGATCAGCGCCCGGGTCGCCGGGATTCGCGCCTTGCGTTCGGCATGAACATAGTCGCGCTCCGATGCCGCGTCGGCAAACCGGTTGATAATTGCCATTTGTGATTGCCCCCAAAAACGAATTCAGGCCGAGTTGATATAGTCCCGCATAGCTGCCGCTTCGCTCTCGATCTTGTCAATCCGGTATTTCACCAGATCACCGATAGAAACAAACCCCACCAGTTCGCCATCATTGACCACCGGCAAATGGCGAATCCGCCGCTTGGTCATCAACGACAGGGCACCGATGGCGCTTTTTGAGGTATCGACTGCAATCACGTCCGCTGTCATCACGTCGGCAACCGGCTTGACCATGGCGGCGGCCCCAAATTCCCGGACGCAGTGCAAAACATCACGTTCGGAGAAAATCCCGGCCACGCGCTCTCCATCGAGGACCGGCAAGGCACCTATGCGTTTCTCAGCCAGAATCGCAACGGCATCGGACACGCTCATGTCTGCGGTGCAGCTAAAGATATCTCCGCTGCGGCCCTCCAAAATTGCCTTTATTGTCA
>JBCBZY010000396.1:0-1526 GCA_039815115.1 Pseudomonadota bacterium
GTTCCAAGAACTACAACAAGAGCCAAACCTAAAGCTTAAATCATTGGGATTAAGATATTTGGGTAATGCTTTGGGAAACATCGGTAAACTTGAACGTTCGGAAGAAGTTTTGTGTGACGCCGGAAAGGATCAGGTCAGGCGGGCCGTTTTTCATGATCTTCGCCACCGCCATCATGACACTGTCAGTGGGAGTGCCATCGACGGAATATTGCTGATCGCCTCGCTGGCGGATGCGCAATGGCCGTGTGATCGTCAGCGAATGCCCTGCTCCGGACTGTTCGTCTGATGGTGCCACAATCCACAAATCGTTCGAAAGAGTCTGCGCGATGTCGAGCAGGACTTTCATGCCGGGGGCATCAAAACCGTCGTCATTGGTCAGCAAGATGCGCATCAGTTCAAGGCTCCAGTTTGGTTATACCGCCCATATAGGGCTGCAGTGCTTCCGGAATTGTGACAGATCCGTCTTCCTGCTGATAATTTTCGATCACCGCGACGAGCGTCCGGCCCACTGCCAGTCCGGATCCGTTGAGCGTGTGGACAAAGCGAGTGCCCTTGCTCTCGCCCTCCGGGCGGAAACGCGCATTCATCCGTCGGGCCTGAAAATCACCGGTATTGGAGATGCTGGAGATTTCGCGATAGCTGTTCTGTCCCGGGAGCCACACCTCAAGATCATAGGTTTTCCGGGCACCGAAGCCCATATCCCCTGTACAGAGCAGCATCTTGCGATAGGGCAAGTCCAGTGCCTGCAAGACCGATTCAGCTGCCCCCGTCATACGTTCATGTTCCGCGTCGCTGTCTTCGGGTCGGGTAATGCTGACCAGTTCACATTTTTCAAACTGATGCTGGCGGATAAACCCCCGGGTGTCGCGCCCGGCAGATCCCGCTTCGGACCGGAAACACAAGGTCAGGGCGGTCAATCGCATCGGCAAGGCCGCCTCGTCGACAATTTCCCCCATGACCGAACTGGACAGGCTGACCTCTGCTGTCGGGATCAGCCAGCGATCATCGGTCGTGCGAAAGGAATCTTCGGCAAATTTGGGCAATTTGTCCGTGCCATACATGGCATCGTCCTGGACGAGCACCGGCGGATTGCATTCCACATAGCCGTGATTGCCCGTCTGGTGATCCAGCATGAACTGTCCCAGCGCACGATGCAGTCGCGCCATTGGTCCGCGCAGGAACGTAAAACGCGCGCCGGACATGCGGACACCTGTTTCAAAATCCATGCCGAGCGCAGGGCCGATATCGGCATGTTCCTGAGGTTCAAAGTCAAATTCCCGAGGCTTTCCCCAGCTCGATATCTCGCTATTGTCTTCTTCGTCTGCTCCCTCGGGCACATCCGCAGCGGGCAGATTGGGAATGATCGCAAGAGCATTTCGCAGCTCTTCATCAAGCTGTCGTTCTTCTTCCTCCAGAGCCGGGAGCTTCTGTTTCAGCAACGGAACACTGACTACTATCTTGAGTGGATGCTCGGTTGCTTCATATTCAAACACCTTCTTCAATACGCGAGAAGACCAGGCGATCGA
>JBCBZY010000230.1:0-4736 GCA_039815115.1 Pseudomonadota bacterium
CGGCATGAAGTCGTCGAGGCGCGCAGCATGAACCGCCAGCAGCGTGTCGTTATTCGCATAGCGATAGCGGCTGCCCGGCTTGTAGAGCAGTGGCCAGCTAGTGGTTCTTTCTGTGACGCTGGCACCGCCCAGGTAGATGGGATCGGTGCGGTTCCCCGCGGTATCACTGGTCAATCCGCTGGCCATCCGCATTAGCTGATCTGGAGTGATCTGCTTTCGCGGATCGCTGTCAGCCGTCCATTCCGGGATCTGGCCGGGTGCAGGAAGGTCGAGACCATGTTTGTGCACAGCATGTCCGATAAGGGTGCCGGCAATAGATTTGGCGACGGACCATGTTCTCTGGGCAGTGTGGAGGTCGTGACCGTGCTTGAATGTTTCTGCCAGTATTTTGCCATTTTTGATGACAAGCACAGCACTGGTTTTTCCGCCATATTGCGTTCCGTTTTGCGCTTCAGTAACCACCGCGCCAAGGCCTTCCGGAATGGCAGAGGCAGGGGCCATCGCGTCTGCATCGCCCATTGGCCACGGTTGATCATCGAGATCCGGCCGTTTTGCGGCGGGCGCAGGCTGATTGGAAGATTCAAACCAGATCGGCATGCCGGTACAGCCGTTTATCGGGTTCCAGATTGCGGTCCGTGGGGGACTGCTTGCGTTGTAATGAACTCGTACTTGCCGGTTCTCCTCATCCACTTCCATTTTCAGTTTCGGCACAATTCCGGCAACAAGGTCATAGATCCCGGTCAGTTCATCCGCCTCGATATCGGCCAGTGTTTTTCCGCCGTTCCACAGACCGGAACAGGTGAACTGGGCCTTGTAACCAGCAGCGAGGGCGAGGTCATAGTCGGAAGGCTCTTCAGCTCGAACCGGATTGGCCGACAGCATGCACGCAACTGCCATGATTCCGATAAGGTGCAGTCTGTGTTTCCAAGTCTTCATCATTTGCTCCAGTCCGCAGACATATAGGCGATGAGCCAGGTGAGGGGTTGCATATCGGCAGGAGATTGCCGCTTGCCAATCTTGGAGTCCGCTTCGCAGCCAAATCGGGCAATAGCTCCAAAACCCCGGTCAGTCGCCGAGGGCAGGAGGCTTTCTTGCTGATCGTCAGGCTCCAGGAGCGCAACAGGCTGTTCACTCCCATCATATACAAATCGATCTTGCAGACGGTATGTTTTGGTCCCGCAATCAATCACCATGTTTGCTCGCTGATCGCGGATATTCTCCTGCAGGGTTCGGTTGGGCCAGCCAGTCATGACGATCCTCGAAATTGCAACAATTGCCTCCGCGCCGTTCCGTGCAACACTCGCCTTGTCGGCAAAGTAAATCTCGCTCTGATATTCCGGGGGTTTATCCGTGATAACTTCGTCAACAAGGTACCAGTCTGCTGTTTTTGCAGAAGCCAGCGAATCTGACTCGGCAGAGCCGGGGGACGAGATTGCAAACAGCGTCGCGGTCACCATTATCAGGAGCGCCTTATGCATCATTGTTCTTTTTCCTGAGACTGTCCCAAAAGGCGAGACGTTCTCGGATTTTATGCTCAAACCCACGATCTACCGGTTGATAGAAATCTTCCGGGTTCATTGATTCCGGCCAGTAATTGTCACCGGAAAATCCCTCGTCGCTTTCATGGTCATAGCTGTAGCCTTCGCCATATCCGATATCTTTCATCAGACTGGTCGGCGCATTGAGGATATTCTGCGGCGGCACCAGCGATCCGGTTTTCTTTGCCGATTTCCAAGCGGTTTTTTGGGCCTTGTAGGCGGCATTGGATTTGGGTGCGGTGGCGCAATAGAGGCAGGCCTGCACGATGGCGAGCTCACCCTCGGGACTGCCCAGAAACTCGTAGGCTTGCTTGGCGGCAAGGGTTTGGATCAGAGCCTGCGGATCCGCGAGGCCGATATCCTCGCTGGCAAACCGTACGATCCGACGCAGCACATAGAGCGGTTCTTCCCCAGCAACCAGCATCCGGGCAAGATAGTAGAGCGCCGCTTGCGGGTCAGAACCGCGCAGCGACTTGTGCAGAGCGGAAATCAAATTGTAGTGTCCGTCGCGATCCTTGTCGTAAACGGCCAACCTGCGATGCAACAGCTTTGCGAGTTCGGCAGGCTCCAGGGGTTTATCCATGTTCATTGCGATCAGAGTTTCAGCCTGGTTGAGCAGGAACCGGCCATCCCCGTCCGCACTGGCCACCAGCGCCTCGCGGGAGTCATTAGTAAGCGGAAGAGTCCGTTCCTCCAGTGCCTCGGCTTTTTCCAGCAACTGCATCAATGCCGCGCTGTCCAGCCGATTGAGAATAAGAACCTGTGTCCGGCTGAGCAGGGCGGCGTTCAGTTCAAAGGAAGGGTTTTCGGTTGTCGCGCCAACCAGAATGACGGCACCTTTCTCAACATAAGGCAGAAAACTATCTTGCTGAGAGCGATTGAAGCGGTGGATCTCGTCCACGAACAACAATGTCTGTTGACCAAGCTCCAGACGCTGCTCGGCTTCGGCAAAGACTTTCTTGAGGTCAGCGACCCCGGAAAACACCGCGGAGATCGATTTGAAATGCAGGTCCGTCTGTTCGGCCAGTAAGCGGGCGAGGCTGGTTTTCCCTGTACCGGGAGGGCCCCAGAAAATGATCGATGACATTTTGCCGGAAGCGAGGATCCGGCTCAGGCTGCCTTCAGGACCGATGAGATGGTCCTGACCAACAACATCAGCGAGACTGGCTGGCCGCAGTCTTTCCGCCAGTGGGGCGACGGCAGCTGCCAGATTTTCCTCGTCCGCCTCAGCTTCTTTCTGGAAGAGATCTGTCATCTATCCGGTTTCCGTTGCTCCGAACCTTTTCGGTTTGCCGGGGATTGGGGAGGGGGGTTGGGAAGCATGACCGGTTACCGGATCGCTTCCTGACGGATTGGACTGTGACCCAGCTGCCGCTGCCGGATCAGTCGCAAATAACTCTGTGCCACCGTATTATTGATCTGATCCCAGCTGAACTCGTCCGATCGTTTCTCTCCGGCAGCGCCATGCGCGCTGCGGACTTCGATATTTTCACAATAGAGCTGCAGGGCGTCGGCAAAGGCCCGGATCGCGCCTGGTGTAATCAGTCGTCCGGACTCACCGGCCCGAACAAGGCTCTGACTGCCGGTGGCCTTGGCTGCAACGACAGGTATGCCGCAGGCCATGGCCTCCAGCGTCACATTGCCGAAGGTTTCCGTCACCGAGGGATTGAACAGCATATCCATGCTGGCCACCGCCCGGCCGAGATCAGTGCCTTGCTGAAATCCCGCGAAAATGGCGTCGGGAATCCGGTCTTCGAACCACTGCTTTGCCGGGCCTTCTCCGATGACCAGAACACGGTGCGCGATTTTCCTGCGCTTGAGTTCATCGATGCTGTCGGAAAAGACGTCGAGGCCCTTTTCCATCACCAGCCGGCCAAGGAAACCAATAACGGGAATGTCATCCTCGATCCCGAATGCACGGCGCCAGGCCAGGTCCCGGCGTCCGGGATGGAACACCTCGCGATCCACACCGCGCGACCAGATGCCGACATCATAGTTCATCCGTTGCTCGCGAAGAACCTGAGCCATGGACTCCGACGGTGCGACAATGGCATCACAGCGCCGATATAGCCGGCGTAAAATGGCCTCGATTACCGGCTCCAGAAAGGCCAGATTATAATAGCGCGGATAAGTCTCGAAACGGGTGTGGACCGATGCAAGCACCGGAATATCCAGTTTCCTGGCCCAGCTCACCATGCGATGTCCGACAAAATCCGGGCTGGAAATTTGCATGACATTGGGCCGGAACTGCTGAAGATCGCGCTTTGCAACTGAAGACATGTGAGTCGGAAAACGGTATTCGCCTCTTCCCGGGAAAGCAACCGACGGTACGCTGATCAGATCACCTGTCGGTTCGAACGCCGGTGTATCAGTTGTCGGCGAATATACGCGAACCGCAGCCCCGTTTTCGAGCAGATATCCGGCGAGACGGTTCAGCGCCTGATTGGCTCCGTCACGCACAAAATTGTAATTGCCACTGTACAGGGCAATACGCAGATCACTGATTTCCATCGGCTGCTTCAAGCACAGTCACACGGAAATTGCCAATCTCATCTTCCTCGTTTAGCGACAACCCATGATCGAAACGAAACTCGATTTTCTGCTTGTCGGCACACCGCAACCATTTCGGGATGACGGGGAAATGAGCGCGATCGTCAAGACTGCCCTGTCCGAGCCGGTTTTTCTGGGACCCTCAGGCCTGGAAGGAAATCAGGTTGCCGATCCCGTTCATCATGGCGGCCCGGACAAGGCGGTCCATCTTTATCCGGCAGAGCATTATGCCTGGTGGAAGGAAAAATATCCCGGTCTGGAAATTCTTGAAAAACCGGGAGCTTTTGGCGAGAATTTCAGCTGTGCCGGGTTGACGGAAGACCAGCTCTGTCTGGGCGATACATTCCGGGTGGGAGAAGCTCTGATAGAATGCAGTCACGCGCGGCAACCCTGCTGGAAGCTCAACCACCGCTTTGGCCAGAAAGATGTGATGAAATCTGTGATCCAGACGGCCCGTTCCGGCAGCTATTTTCGGGTTCTGGAACCCGGCCATTTGCAAGCCGGGGAACGGATTGTCCAGTGCGAACGGCCCCATGCGGACTGGCCGCTGGAAAAACTGTTTCCATCTCGCCAGCACATACAGGCCAGTTGGTGCCAGGCCGCACTATGTTTCGGCGGCTTCAGTCAACACAGTACACAGTCGAGGAG
>JBCBZY010000337.1:0-3017 GCA_039815115.1 Pseudomonadota bacterium
CAATAGCCGGGGATCGGCCGGACATGCAGATCTATCAGGCGAAGGCGATTTCTGCGGCAGATCTGGTGTAGTCCAGACCCGACCCGTTGCTAGAATCGCTTGCGGAAACTGATCTCGAAATAACGGCCAACCGGATCGACAAATCCCGGCTGATAGCTGAGTGGCACCACGCCGCTGGTATCGCGCACGGTCTGGATATCGTCGAACAGATTTTCGATCCGCAGGGCAATGCGGCTGTTTTGGAGAAATTTGACATTTTCGGTCAAATTGCCGCGATCATCCAGATTGACGAACATCCGCAAGTTGAGTGTGGTGAGATCGGAAAAGCTCAGATCCGAACCGGTCACGCCGCCGGAGACTCTAGTGGAACTGACATGTTCGCCGCGCACCCGAAACCCGATGCCGTTATTGAACCAGCCGCCAGACAGCTCGAACTTGTGCCGCGGCGTACCGCCATCCGAACCGGTCGCACTACCGTCCAGCAGGTCCAGCTCCTGCACCCCGGGCCGGATCAGGATGCGGTCCTCCAGATTGATCGTGTGATAGAGCGTGACGCGCCAGCGCCCGCCGGGTCTGCCGCCCCCGGGCCGTCCGCCACGTCCGCCCGAACCAGCATTTTGTTGCGGGCGGTTGTCAGTACGGGCATTTTGTTGCGGGCGGTTGTCCGCGCGCGCTCCGCTGTCCGGAGAACCGGGTGGCTGGGCGGCCTCTGGCCGACCTCCGCGCGCACCGGCAGGTCGTCCGCCCGGCCTCCCGCTGCGGCGCTGACCAAAGCGTTTTGAAAAAGTGAATCCGTAACGGATATTGTCGCTCCGGACCTGGCTATAGCTAACCGGGCGCTGGTCTATGGCAATGAGCTGTCCGTTGACATCCCGGGTGATCCGGTCCGGAAAGGCGGCCTCAATTTCTGGTGTCAGCAGGGGAAAGGATGACGCGACATCCGTGCTGTTCGTGCGATTATATTCCGCGAGAAGCGTCAGATCATCCAGCCATTTCGGCCGGTAATTGATCGCCAGTTTGACATCCCGGCGCTTCTCGGCAACCAATGCGAGATTGCCGCCGGTGGTGATGTCGACAAGCACTGTTTCGCCATTTGTGAAATCAAAGACCGTGACATTGGGCGTAACGATCAGCGGATTGCCCAGCTGACTGATGCCCGGCGCAGCATCTTCGCCAATCGCGGTCGCACTCAGGACCACTCCGTCGAGCGGTTCCCAGTTGAGGCCGAAACCGAATTCCACCAGACCGCCAAAATCGGACAATTCGCTATAGCCCAGATTTCCGTTGATCGAGAGTTCGCCAATCGCATCTTTGACGCCGATATTCTCGTCGGCCAGCGGGATATCGATATTGATCCCGGTGCTGAAAATGTCCCGGCTGAGGTTCGTGCGCGTGACAACACTGTCCGTAATGTCCCGACTGTCGAGAGAATTTCGGTCATAGCCACCGCGTAAGGTGGCGTTTACAGGGCCGGCAGGCAGCACAAACAATGTGCCGGACGCTGTCGCCAATGTATCGATATCTCGGCTGATGGTGCGGGCGCGGTCGGTTCTGCCTGGTCCCAGGAGGGAACCCAGACCAGCAGCAAAAGGATCGACCGTTCCGGCATCGATCGCGGCCTGCAAGGCGGTGGAGTCGCCTGACTGGTCGGTATCTGTATCTTCGCGGGTGTAGACATATTCTCCCGTCAGCGACCAGCGCCAGTCCGAAGCCGTCCCGTTCAGCGCGAACCCGGCTTGCCCGGTATGTGTCTCAACATTGCGCCGTAACGGCCCCAGTTCCGGGAAAAAGCGCTCCACCGTTTCATCAACCGGAGACACGGCGAACGGACTGACGGCCGGCACGATCAGGCTGGCACCGGACAGACCCCTGAGCCCGCGGGATTGCTCATATTTATAGTCTCCATTCAGCGAAAGTGCGGTTCCATCACCGAATGTCCGGCTGAAATTGCCGTTAAACTCGAGCGTCTTTTCTTCTGGGGCAAGGGTTCGAAACCGTCCCAGGTCGACGGCCGCGCCAGCGTCGTCCTGGATAATGTCGCGCTCGGCTTCGGTGATTGCGCCATTTTGTTCATATTCCAGGTTGAAATTGAGGCGGCTGTTCTTGCCGATCCGGGTCAGATTGGATTCATATTCCTGATAGGTCTGACCGCCGCGTTCGGGCATGCCGGCCTCTGCCTCCAGACTGAAACCGGTATAGTCTTCCTTCAAAATGAAGTTGATCACCCGTTGGTCAGGCCGGAAGCCATATTGCACGGCGAGTTCCTCGGGGAATACCTGGACATTCTTGATTGCTTCGGGCGGGAGATCACGAACTTCCCGGAAACCGGATGTACGCTGACCATTGATCAGGACTACCGGCCGTCCGGTGCCGCGCCCGCGGCTGGAAGTCGTCTGAGAGGAAATCGCTTCGAGAAGATCCTGAACGGAAGAGACACCAAAGCTGTCAATGTCACCGGCATCCAGTTCCAGCACCGGAGGTACATCGGTTACAACGGAACCGCGCGGAAATTCGGCAATTACTACAATCTCTTCATCCGGATCCGTCCCGTTTCCGTCCGCCTGCGCGAAGCTCGGCGTCGACAGCATTGCGAGAGTTGCAAAACCGGCAAAGGTCATGACAGGACGGGCGGTAATTTCGGGAGCGGCACTGGCGAATTTGGGCATGAGAATCGGTCAAAACTCGGGAGAGGAGGGGAGAATTAATTGATGCCCCATGCGGTCTTCGGGAACAATCACTTCCTTGTAACAAATTGTCGCACTTTCTGCCCGAAACGAAACGCCATTCATCAAGTCCTTCCCTTTTTGCCTGTTTCGGTTTATGGCGCGCTGCAACAGAACAAAAAGGCGGTGTTTGCCGCTGACAGACAAGGATAAACAGGGCCGAATGGCAAAAGAAGAGTTACTTGAAATGAAGGGGATGGTCCGCGAACTGCTCCCCAATGCAATGTTTCGCGTCGAGCTGGAAAATGGTCATGAGATACTGGGCCACACAGCTGGCAAAATGCGCAAAAACCG
>JBCBZY010000029.1:0-14710 GCA_039815115.1 Pseudomonadota bacterium
AACAGCAGGCCCGGAAATCAGGGCCAGAGCCGCGGCAGAAACTGTCATTGTCGAGCGGACCATATGCATCATCAATACCTCGTCACATCAAATATTGGAGGTACACAAAGCAAAAAGGATGCCAGTTCCGGGCACCCCTTACGCATTTCTCATTTCGTGCGCAGCTCCAGGGTGACATGGGCGGGGCCTTCTTCTTGGGCAGAATCCGGCATTTTGGGAACAATCTGATCTTCGGAGACCCCATATTGGCGGAGCTGCCAGGCAATGGATGCCGTACGGGCTGCAGCCAGCTCCCATCCCAGAAGCCGGTCTTCCTCGATTTTTTCTACCGGAACACGGATGTGGACGATATTTTGCCCGTCAGAAAGCTGACCGGAAATCTTGTCCAGCCGTGCCATGCCTTCCGGCGTCAAACGCGCTTCCCGGTTTTCGAAGAGCTGGTCGATGGCCAATGCCGGAAGCGGATCCGCCAGACCAGTTCCACCGAAGGTTTCGGACACCGCGTCCAGCACGCGGGTGCCTTCCAGCTTGTTGGCAATGAGCAGTGCCATGGCACCCAGCATGATCAACACCAGGTCCAGAAAGGAAGTCAACCAGCGCGGTCGATGCCTCAGACGCATTAATTGAGTCCGCCAGGACTGATTCTGTTGGTGCGGTATTTGCTGTCCGGCACCGGTGAAGCCACACCGGAGAAATTCGCCTGATATTCGCGATCCGCAATCCGGTACAGCTCTTCGGCAAACTCTCTTTGCCAGGAAATCTCGCCTTCCGACGCGCGGATCAGGCGCACGGCAATTGGCCCTGCAATCAGATTGGCAAGAAGAAGCCCGTATAATGTCGTCAGCATGGCAACCGCCATTGCCCGGCCGATCGCAGCAGCGTCTTCGACATGTCCAAACATCAGCACCAGACCAATGACGGTCCCGATCATGCCGAGCGCCGGTGAAATCTCGGCCACAGTCGACCAATAGCGGGCTGCGGGCACGTGCCGCGCTTCCCGCTCGCGGATTTTCTTCATCGCCCAGTCACGAAAGGCGACCGGGTTCGATTGATTGGCCATCTCGCGGATTACCTCTTTGACAAATTGCGGATCCACCTTCACCCGGTCTGCAGTGTATACACCGCGTTTTTCAACCATGCGCGCAACCCGCTTCACAGCTGACTTCGCAACATCGGCATGGCGGTGCTGATCATTCCGGAATGCGGCAGGAACAGCCGCCACCGCGCTCGCAAAACTGCGCCAGCCTTCCTGGGTTCCGGCGAGGACGAGGCTGCCAAGCACCACCAGGGACAAGGCCAGGGGGTCAACGAAAACCAAAGCATTGGTCAAAATCTGCTGCATTGGAATTCTCGCCCTTTCCGTCGTGTTTTTGCAAAGCGGCAAATCATTGCCGCCTCCCCAATGCCGCATTGCCGCATTTTCGGAAAATCGGCGGAAATCCGCAGATCAAGCGGCTGGAAATCCGAGAACAACCAAACTGGCACACCGTTTGCATGTTCATCGGGGCATCTCCTGCCACACAAGGAAAAACGGCGGGGGAAGCGAATGTTTTAACGAGGACGAGCAGCGGCTCGCCAGGAAATGGACAATTGATATGCCCGGTGCAGACAAGATATTTGGCATCCACGGAACCGCACTCGCCTTGCGATCCCAGCGGCTCAACATGCTCGCATCCAATATCGCCAATGCCGGTACCCCCGGATACAAGGCCCGCGACCTCGATTTCGAGAAAGCCATGGCGATGACCGACCAGGGCAAATCGATGAGCCAGATCATGGCCACAAGTTCCGGATACCGCACACCGCTGCAGCCATCCATGGACGGCAATACGGTCGAGCTTTCCACAGAACAGACACTTTTTGCCGAAAATGCCATGCAATATCGCACCACCCTCTCCTTTCTCGAAAGCCGGGTGAACGGCATCAAACGAGCATTGAAGGGAGAATGACCATGTCAGGTCCGATGAATATCTTTGATATCAGCGGCCGGGCCATGTCAGCCAATCTGACACGGCTCAACACCACTGCTTCAAATCTTGCGAACGCCCGCACCGTCTACAGCAATGAAGAAGATGCGTTCCGTTCGCTGAAGCCGGTGTTCAAGACGGCCTATGACCGCGCCGGCGTGGCGACAGTCGATGTCGCCGAGGTTGTGCAGTCCGACATGAAGCCGGTCAAGAAACATGACCCGCACAATCCGCTCGCTGATGAGCAGGGTTATGTCTGGGAAGCCGGTGTCGATGAAGCCGCCGAGCTCGTCGACATGCTCGAAACCGCCCGACACTATCAGAATAACGTTCAGGTTATGCAAACCGCCAAATCACTCATTCTCGAAACCATAAGGATGTCAAAATGACTGCAATTTCCAGTAATATTCCGAGCGATCTCACTCTGGCCCAACCGGCAAACGCGACCGGCAACAGCGAGCTGAGCCAGGAATCCTTCCTCAAGCTCCTGACTGCTCAGCTGCAATATCAGGATCCGTTCAAGCCAGTGGATAACCAGGAAATGGTTGCCCAGATGGCGTCGATCTCGACAAGCACCGGCATCACGGAAATGAAAGAGTCGCTGGAAGCTATTGCGAGCTCTCTGAATTCCAGCCGGCTGGCCGACACGGCAAGCTGGATCGGTCATTCCATCCTTGTGCCAGGCCAGTTTGCGGTTGCTGACACCAACGGAAATTATGGCGGAGAGTTCAATCTCAACGCCGATACGGACAGCCTGTCGATCGATCTGCTGAACAGCAGCGGCGAGATTGTCCAATATGTCGAACTGGGCGCGCAGAAGGCCGGTCCGATCGCCTTCTCGTTCGATTCTGAAAATACCGATCTCGGGCGCCTGCGTGTCCGCGTGAATGGCGGCCAGATTTCCGATCTGGCGACCTGGGTGCCGGTGGCATCCGTGTCATCCCCCGCCAGCGGACAGGATGCCAAACTGGTCACGCCTGTCGGCAACTTTGATCCTTCGGAGGCACTGCGCCTCGGATGATGCGACACAACTCAATTTTCAAAGGAGTAGATTATGTCATTTTTTACATCACTTAGCGGCCTGAAGGCGGCGCAGACCAGCCTGTCGGTGATATCCAACAATATCGCCAACACAAGCTCGACCGGTTTCAAGAAAAGCCGGGCCATTTTCGGTGACCTGTTTGCCGCAGCGCCGACACAGTCCACCAAAATGATTGCCGGTCAGGGTGTCCGGCTCAACGGTATCACCCAGCAGTTCACTCAAGGTACGCTGGAGTCCACCGACAAGACTCTCGACATGGCTATTGCCGGAGATGGTTTTTTCATGGTTCGCGGACAACCGCCCCGTCAGGATACCAGCTTCACCCGCAACGGCGCCTTTGGCGTGAATGTGGATCGGGAAGTGGTGGATACCCTCGGCAATATCGCGCAGCTGCTGCCGGTGGATGCCAATGGAGCCGTCACCTCGACCAACCTCACGGATGCATTTGATTTCGTGCTCCCGGACACCGATCCCGGAGATGCGACGGCCATTCTCAGCAATATCAATGTCAATAATGAAGGTACGGTGACCGCCACATTCTCGAACGGCAACCAGCTTGCCATCGGGGCCATGGCCATGGCCAGCTTCACGGCCATTGAAGGCCTGCGTCCTATTGGTGACGCGCACTGGCAGTCCACCGGAGATTCCGGTCCGCCGGTGATCAACCAGGCGGCGAACGGACCACTTGGTTCAATCCGCGCGGGCGCTCTGGAAGGCGCGAATGTCGATATCACCGAGGAACTCGTTTCCCTGATCTCGGCCCAGCGCAACTTCCAGGCCAATGCCCAGGCGATCGAAACCGCCAACAACATGACCCAGACAATCGTGAACCTGCAGGTCTGATTTAGCAGGTTCCTCGAGCGCGGCGGCGCCCTGATCGGTCTGGTTCCCGATCTTCGCGCCGCCGGCTAACCGCCGAAAGGAGAGACAGCCATGGACAAGATGATCCACACCAGCCTGAGTGCGATGCGCGGTATCATGAACCGTCAGACGGCAATTGCCAATAATATGGCAAATGCCGATACGATCGGTTTCCGTGCGGAAGTCGTCAATGCCAAGGCGCGGTATCTCGACGGCCCGACGCATGACAGCCGGGCCCTGTCCAAGGAAACTGTCCTGTCCGCCGACATGAACGGCGGACCTGTGAAATCTACCGGTCGCCCGCTGGATATTGCGCTGGATGGCGATGCTCTCCTGACCGTGCAGGCCCCGGATGGCGACGAAGCCTATACCAGGCGCGGTGATCTCCAGACAACTGACAGCGGCCTTCTTGTCACGGGCGACGGACATCCGGTCCTCGGCGAAAGCGGACCGATCACCATCCCGCCCAATGACAGCATCAATATCAGCTCCGACGGCGCGATCTTCATTGTGCCGCGTGGCGGAGACGCCAGCCAGCCTCAGGAAATTGAACGGCTCAAGATGGCCAGCCCCGCGGGCAGCGACATCGTCAAGCATAATGACACGCTCTTCCGCGTGAAGGATGGCGGGATATTGCCCGGCGATCCGGACGCCCGGCTGACCGCCGCATCTCTGGAAGGATCCAATGTCAACATGTCCGCCGTGCTGGTCGACATGATTGAAGCCAGCCGCGCCTGGGAAACCCAGGTCAAGCTGCTGAAAACCGCCAAGGATCTCGACGAAAGCGGCGCGCGCATCATGAGCATGCCGACCTAGAAACACCTTGATTCAGAACGGAAAGGACAGATTATGAGCAACGGAGCATTACAGGTCGCCCGAACCGGGCTGGACGCACAGAATATGAAAATGCGGGTGATTGCCAACAACCTCGCAAACGTCAACACCACCGGGTTCAAGCGCGACCGGGCGAATTTCGAAACGCTCGCCTATCAGCAGCAGATCACGCCTGGCGCCAAGTCGGATGCACAGAATGACTATGCCGTGGGCCTGTCGCTCGGCACCGGTGTCCGGGTGTCCGGCACCGCGCGGATTGATACCCAGGGATCCCTGCAGATCACCGGCAACTCGCTCGATATTGCAATTGAAGGCGCCGGCTATTTTCAGGTCGAGCTTCCCGATGGACGTAACGCTTATACCCGGTCGGGCAATTTCAGCCTGACCCCCGAAGGCACAATGGTCACGTCCGATGGCCTGCCGGTGGTCCCCCAGATCACCGTCCCGCCTGACGCAACCGGTCTGACAATCGGCAGCGACGGCACGATTTCCGCCACCCTTGCCGGTCAAACGGCGGCCACCGAGCTGGGTCAGCTGGAACTGGCGACCTTTGCCAACAGCGCCGGCCTGCAGAATATCGGCAATAACCTGGTCGTCGAAACCGGCGCCAGCGGCAATCCGATTGTCGGTGCCGGCGGTCTCGAAGGACGGGGTAGCCTCCGTCAGGGATCGCTCGAACAATCCAACGTCAATATCGTCGAGGAGCTGGTGACGATGATCGAAACCCAGCGTGCCTATGAGGTCAATTCCAAGATGATCTCGGCAACCGACGAGATGCTCCAGTTCGTCAATCAGCAACTCTGATATTTGAAAAAGGTTCATGACATGACTGTATCCCCTGCACAATTCGCCACTCTGGTCGCAGCCCTTCCGCTGCTCGGCCTGTCCGCCTGCCTGGGTGGAGGATCCAGCGGCCCCAATCCGGCCTACGCTCCGGTTCTCGCGCAGCCGGCTCCGGCTCCGGTCGCAGCCAATGGCGCGATATTCCAGGCGGTCAACGGCTATGCCGCGCTGACAAGCGGGGCGCGGGCTGCTCAGGTTGGCGACCTGGTCACCATCACCCTGGTCGAACGGACACAGGCGACAAAATCGAACAGCGCCACGACGGGCAAATCGAGCAATTTCGGTCTAACTCCCCCGACCACTGGGCCGTTTTCGCTATTCTCACCCAGTGATATTGCGCTGAGCAGTGATTCCTCGTTCAGCGGCAATGGCCAGGCGCAGCAATCCAATGCGCTCACCGGCGAAATCAGCGTGACCATTGCGGAAGTCTATCCCAACGGCACCATGCTGGTACGCGGCGAAAAGCTGATGACCATCAACCGCGGCGAAGAGCAGGTCCGGATCAGCGGTATCATCCGTGCCGCCGATATCGGCCCGGATAACCGCATTGCATCAAGCCGTGTCGCCAATGCCCGGATCATCTATGGTGGATCCGGCGAGATCGCGACCGCCAGCAAGCAGGGTTTTCTGACCCGCTTTTTCTCCGCCATCAGTCCTTTTTAACCCCCCGTTTTAACCCCTGTCAGGAGACCCGTTGTGGCTCGACTATTTTCAAACCGGATCATCAGCCTGATCACGATCGTCGTGGCAGCCGTGATGCTATTCCCCTCCCCGGCCATGGCCGAGCGGATCAAGGATCTGGGCACATTCCAGGGCTTGCGGGCCAACCAGCTGACCGGATATGGCGTGGTCGTCGGATTGCCGGGCACGGGTGATGACAGCCTGGAATATGCAACCCTTGGCGTGAAAGGCGTGGCCAACCGTTTCGGTCTGACGCTACCTCCGGGGATCAATCCCTCGCTCAAAAATGCGGCCGCGGTCATGGTGACCGTGGAACTGCCGCCATTTGCGAAGCCGGGACAGCGGCTGGACGTCACAGTATCCGCCATCGGCAAGGCCAAATCCCTGCGCGGTGGCACGCTAATCATGATGCCGCTCTACGGCGCAGACGGCCAGGTCTATGCAATGGCACAAGGCAATCTGGCCGTAGGTGGACTTGGCGTAGGCGCAGCAGATGGCTCGCGGACCACCGTCAATATTCCCTCGGTCGGCCGCATTGCCGGTGGTGCAACCGTTGAACGCGCCGTCGATACCGGTTTCAACCAGACGCCCTACCTCACTTTCAATCTTTCGGAATTTGACCTGACAACCGCGCTCCGGGTTGCCGAAGCGATCAATCAGAAGTTCCCCGAATCCCGCGCGCAAGCAACTGATGGCGTGTCCATCCGGATCTCTGCGCCATCAACCGGCAATGATCGCATGATGATGATGGGGCTGATCGAAAATATTGAAGTCACGCCTGCCGACGCCCCGGCAAGGGTCATCATCAATGCCCGCACCGGCACAGTGGTGATCAATGGTGCTGTCAGAATCAGCCCGGCCGCGATCAGTCACGGCAAGCTGACGGTTAAAGTGGACGAGAATCCGACCGTTATACAACCTGAACCCTTCAGTCGGGGGCAAACAGCCGTCGAACCGTCGAGCGAAATTACGATTGAAGAAAAAACCGCTCCGATGTTCGAACTGGCGCCAGGTGCCTCGCTGTCGGAAATGGTCGCAGCCATTAATGCCATCGGCGTCACGCCGGGGGATCTGGCTGCGATACTGGACGCGCTCAAACAGGCCGGCGCATTGAAAGCGGAGTTGATCATCATATGACCAATATCACCAATCCCGCTGCCCAGATGGCCACCACTCATGCGTCTCTCGCCTCCGTCCGCCCTCCGGTCGACCGGACGGTTGCAGGCACGGCTACGGAAACGATGGCGCAAGCCGAAGAAAAAGCCGAACTGAAAGCGGCTCTCCAGGCCTTTGAAGCCATTTTTGCCCGGCAACTGGTTTCGACCATGCGAGCCGGCTCGCTCGGTGACGACCTGTTCGGCAGCGCGGCCGGAGATCAGTTTCGTGACATGGCGGACAGCCGTCTCGCCGATGACATGGCTTCCAAAGGCGCACTGGGTCTTGCCGACATGATGCTCAAGCAATTTGGATATGACGATGAATGACCTGTTTGCCATCGGCCAGGGCGCGCTCAAGGCCTATACCCATTCGCTGGCGACCGTATCGCAAAACATCAGCAACGCGGAAAATCCGGATTATGTCCGCCGTTCGACGCAGCTCGCTGACGCGACGCTGACCGGCCGGACCAATCCGCTCTACACCACAAGCAAGGAACATAATGGCGTCCGCATTGTCGGCATCGCCCGGTCAGCCGATGAATTTCTCGAAGCCTCTGTCCGCCAGAGTGGCAGCGCCCTGATCCGCACCGAAGTGACCGCCCAGTGGCTCGGCGCGATTGAATCGGATCTCGGCAATGGCGGTCAGGATGTCGGCAGCAAGCTGACCCAGTTGTTCAGCCGCGGCGAGCAGCTCGCAGCGGCCCCCTTTGACAATGCCCTGCGCCAGACATTCATGGCGGACATTCAGGAAACCGCCGATTCCTTCAAGCGGACGTCCCAGAACCTGTCCCTCACATCCGACTTCATCTTTCAGTCGGCAGAACAGGAAACGGCGAAGCTCAACACCGCGATGAGTGATCTGGCGGAAGTCAATTTCCAGTTGCTCAAATCGCGCGACGGCACCGCCTCGCAGGCCTCGCTGCTGGACCAGCGGGATACCGCGCTGGCCGTGATCACCGAACAGCTCAATGGCGAAATCAGTTTTGGCGACAAGGGCGTTGCCAGCGTCACATATGCCGGCCAGCCACTGGTTACCGTGAACAATCCGGCAACCGTGTCGATCAGTCGCAACGGGGATGGCAGCTTTGCGCTGGCCGTTGACGGGTCTGCCGTCGCGGCCCCTTCTGATGGCGCCCTCGCCGGGCTCAGCACTTCTGCCCAGACACTGGTTGTGCGGCAGCAGGACCTCGACACGCAAGCGCAGACCTATGTGAATGACATCAATGCCTGGCAAGCCGCGGGGGAAACCGACGGCGGTGCGGCTGGCGGACCGCTATTGTCGATCGGCGGAGACGCCTCGACGATTGCCGTACTCAGCCAGGATTCAGCAGATCTGGCGCTCGCAGCTCCCGGTGGCGCAGCCAATGGAAATATTTTGGCGCTGGCCAATATTCGTGGCCCTGGTGGCAGCGAACAAGCCTGGAATACACTGGTTGGCAACCATGCCATTGGATTGAATGCGGCGCGCGGCGCCGAAGAAGCAGCCACGGCGTTTCACGCGAATACCAGCCGGGCCAGGGATGATGTATCGCGCGTCGATCTTGACCGCGAAGCCGCAGATCTGATCCGCCTGCAGCAGGCCTATTCGGCCGCCGCACGGGTGATCCAGGTTGCCCGGGAAACCACCCAGTCGATTTTATCGATATTCTGATCATCAGGAACGCACCATGGAATCCGTTAACCGCAACCGCGCCCCATACGCCATTCAGCAGCAGCTCGATATCTCCCGGATCATCAGCGAGAAGCAGCAGGAAGTAAGTACCGGACAAAAAATCGACCAGCCGTCCGACGATCCGGCAGCCTGGCTGGAAATTTCCAACATTGCGCGGCGTCAGGCGGACGAAACCGCATGGCAATCCAATATCGGCCGGGTAGAGACAAGGGCCGGTAGCGCCGAGACATCCCTGCGGTCGATTTCCAGCGGACTGATCCGGATGCAGGAACTGCTGATTCAGGCGAACAACGATACCTATAGCCAGGCCGACCGCGAGACAATCGCGATTGAAATGGAAGGCCTGCTCAATACCTTTCGCGACAGTCTGGCCGTGAAGGACAGCTTTGGCGGAGACGTCTTTCAGGATGGACCACCACTGGAAATTCCGATCAACGAGAATATTTTGGTGATCTCTGCACCCAGCATTCAGACCGTGACCGATAACATTCCCCTTGGAAACGGGGGCTTTTCGGATTTCGAGACAATTATAAATGACACGATTGCTGCTGTCCGCAGCGGTACCGCACAGGACCGCAGCGACGCGTTCCAGCCACTACGCAACGCCGAAAACCGGATCAGCGACATGATCGCCCAACAGGGCATTGTCGGAAATCGCCTCGAGAGCGCCCGCTCTTATCTGGAGGAAAATGCGATCACCCTGACCGAGCGTCGCTCTGCTCTGGAAGATACGAATCTGAGCGAAGCCATCTCCCGGATTCAGTCGCTTCTGGTCAATCTGGAAGCTGCTCAGGCCGTTTATGGCCAGATCGAGCAGCGGACCCTGTTTGATTATCTCGGTTAATCGCGTCTCAACCTAAAAGACCCGCGGGAAAAGCCGTTATTCCCTAGTGAACTAGAACTTTTTCCGGTTTTCCAGCGGGAAGACCAGATCCATTTTGACCGGGGAAAACCGCCATGTTTCCAGCCATAGGCCTTGTTGTACTGATTGTGATGGTCTTCGGAGGCTTTATCATGTCGGGCGGAGATATCGGCCCGGTTCTGAAAGCTTTGCCGGTAGAAATGACCATCATTGGCGGTGGAGCTATCGGCGCGCTGATCATTGGTAACTCCAGCCCCAAGCTGAAAGCGCTGATGGGTGGGGTGACCAAGGTTTTCAAAGGTCCGAAATATGTGAAGCAGGATTTTCTCGACTGTATCTTCCTCGTCTCCAAGCTGATGAAATTGCTCCGCACGGACGGTCCGGTGGCTGTCGAGCCACATATTGAAGACCCCCAGAGTTCGGCGATATTCGCCGAGTTCCCCAAATTGCTTGAAGACGAAACTCTGGTTCACCTGATTGCCGACACCTTGCGGCTGGTGGTGATTTCATCCGGCACGCTGGACATTCATGCCGTGGAAGACGTCATGGATAACGGTCTCAAGACCCATCATCATGAGGCGATTGAACCGGCGGACAATCTGCAGGGCCTGGCTGATGCGCTGCCGGCATTGGGAATTGTTGCCGCCGTTCTGGGTATTGTCAAAACCATGAGCGCGATCGACCAGCCACCTGATGTTCTGGGTGCGATGATCGGTTCGGCTCTGGTCGGGACCTTTTTGGGCGTTCTGCTGGCCTATGGCCTGGTCGGCCCGCTGGCGAACCGTTGCAAACAGGTGATCGAAAGCGATGCCGCCATTTATCAGATGGTCAAGCAGATCATCATCGCCAGCCTGCACGGCCATCCGCAGCCGCTGGTCATCGAAGCCGCGCGGTCGAGCCTCGCGCATGCCAACCAGCCCGCCTTTGCTGAGGTGTTTGACGGCATGAGAGGTCGCTAGACATGGCTGCCAAGGGAAAACAGAACGAGCCGCCACCACAGCCGATTATCGTCAAGAAGATCATCGAAGAGGCGCATGGCGGGCATCATGGCGGGGCCTGGAAAGTTGCTTATGCCGACTTTGTGACAGCCATGATGGCGTTTTTCCTTATGATGTGGCTGCTCGGCGCAACTGACGAGAAACAGCGCAAGGCGCTGGCAGACTATTTCACGCCGACGCTGGTCGAGATGAAAAGGGCCAGTGCCGGCTCCCATGGCATGTTCGGTGGTGACTCGCTGACGTCCAAGGATAACTACCCTTCCAAGGCCTCCCAGACCGGTACCCGGTCGATCACCATCCCGCGCGATACGACCGGAACGAATGACCGGGGCGGCGAGGATGACATGGACCGGGATCGCGAGAATTTCGAACAGCTGAAACAGCAGCTCAAGGAACGTCTGGAACGCTCGGAAGAAGGCGCGGCACTCTACAAGAATCTCCGGTTTGTAGAAACGCAGGACGGCTTGCGGATCGATCTGGTTGACCAGGCGGATTTCTCGATGTTCATGCTCGCCACGGACATATTGACCCCCAGGGCCGAACAGCTCATCCGGGAAATCGGCAATGCAGTCTTAGACCTTCCCAACGACATAATCGTTCGCGGGCATACGGACAGTCTGCCTTATGCTTCCGGCAAGACCATGAACAACTGGAAACTGTCGACCGCCCGCGCGGAAGCAACACGCACCGCCTTGATCAGAAACGCTGTTCCGGTTGCGCGTTTCTCTCGCATTGAAGGCGTAGCGGATCGCGAACCGTTTAACATCAGTGACAGGTATGATTCCCGCAACCGCCGGATGGCGGTCACTCTGGAATGGCGAAAGGCCGGCCAGCAGTCCCTCGCACTGGCGACCCCCGAAAGGCCCGCTCCATGACCGACCGCCAGTCTCCACCGGACCGCCAGTCCCTGCTCTCGGAAGCCGATCAGCTGATGGAAGACGCCCTGTCGCTTCTCGACAGCGCGCAGGCCCATTTGCCGGCAGCCAAGCTGGACGAAGCGCTGACCACGCTCAGGCTTCGTGCCAAAACATCTGGTTCCTGAACAAGCCCCCTGACCGGGAAACTATTCGGCAAACGTCCGCCACTGCGTCTGCAATTCCTCCAGATATCCGCGCATGTTGTGATATCCGGCATTGCTGAGGCGAACATAGATCCGCCGCTTGTCAACGGGATCGGGCTCTCGCCTTATCAGCTTCTTCTCTACCAGGGTATCGATCCACCGCTGTGCGGTACTTTGCGGAGCGGCGGAAGCGATCGACAGGCTTGTGATGCTGATTTTCTTGCCTTCGGCCTCGGCGGCGAACAGGTCGAGCAGCATGTCCCACGCCGGATCCGAGAATAGCAGCGGTGGAAACAGCTCTTCCCTTTTTCGCCGGTCGGAAATCAGCATCCGCGCAAATTTTGCGAGGGATGCAGCCTCCTTGTCATTCCGTTTGGTCATGATGATCAGGTCCCCCACGAACTAGTATCCCGCTTTTTTGGTTGTGTTTTGGGCACTAGACATATCCCAGCTCTTTCAGGCTCGACCAGCCGCTGGACGAAAGTATGACATGATCGTGCAATGTGATGCCCAGTTCGTCGCCAGATTTTTTCAGGCGTTTTGTCGCCAGTATGTCGGCCCGGCTTGGTGTCGCATCTCCGGATGGATGATTATGGGTCAAAATGATTGCCGATGCGTTCAGCACAATCGCCCGTTTCAGGATCTCCCGCGGGTATATGGGCGCTTCGGCAACCGAACCCCGCGCCATGATCTCGTCGCAAATCAGATGATTTCTGACATCCAGAAACAGCACCCGGATCTGTTCGGTGTCGAGATGCGCCATTTGCGCTTTCAGATAATGAACAAGATCATCGGATCCCGAGATGACGGGCCGGCCCTCGATTTTCGAGCGAAGGGCTTCGGCCAGGGCGGCCTGCACCAGAGCAAGGAAGGCCATTTGGGGATCATTGCCTTCGGCTTCCGCACTCGCCACCAGGACAGCCGAGAGCGACCCGTAGCGCCGGATCAGGTCACTGGCGAGAATTCCGGGTTGTTCGACCAGCGCAGAAGCTAGGAGCTGCTCCAGGATCTGTCGGCCCCGAACTTCCTTAGCCGCTGCTGGTGCCGCCATGTGCCGATCGCGAGCAGAAACAGCATGGGATAGCTCCAGACTATTATCACCGCGCCATATGCTTGCGGCAGCAGTTCGGGAATGAAAATGATGGGCAAGTGCGAGATCACTTGTATTGCCTGCATGGCGCTCATCCATAATGGCCAAAATCTTTCTGCATAAAGGGCCATGGTCACAAAGGCGATCAGCATGGCCAGATCTACCAGCATCACCTCAAACTCGACATTTCCGAATCGCTGCGTCAGCGGGGAAAAAAGAAGGGTGGTAAAGAGAAATCCGGGGACAAAAATTGCCACCGCAATTCGTTCCGGTTTTCCACCCCACACCGCCGCATAGGCGTTTGTCAAAAAAAAGAGTGTGAGAAAAAACTGCATTCTGGTCATGCCCTGATCCGACCAAAATAAATCTGTCGGGTCAAGGCATGACCATAATTCGTCAGTTTAAACGGCGCGCAACTGAGGTGCGGGTTCTTCCTCGGCGACGCCCATCGGTGGACATTCGGATTCTCCCCAACTGACGGCTTTGAGGCCGATATCCACCTGATCTTGCGCCAGGTCAGCATGGGCTTCAACTACGGTTCTATAGGTCTGGGTCACGCTGGTCGCTGCATCGAGCAGTTTCTCGGATGCGTCCATTCCGGCGGTCAGAGGCATCCGCGTGCCAGGCACCATTCGCGCATTCGCGATGTTGCTCATCAGCTCACCCATATGCTTCATCGTGGCATTGAGCGAGGCTTCAACTTCATTGATGCTCTTCGCTATCGGGGCTGCTGCTCTTTTGCGTTCGTTCAACATAGATACTCCTTGTACGACCTCGTGCAGGGTCGTTGCTTTGTCTCAGGAGATATCAGAATCGGCTAATGAGCGTACTAATCAGGACCGCTGCGAGGCAAATCAGGGCGAAGGTCGTGGCGAGCTTCGTGGTGAGATCCGCAATGGCTTTCAGTCTCTCGCGCTTGCTCAGTTCGTTGCCGACATCTCCTTGCCTAAGAAACGGGACTGACCAGGCCATGCTTCGACTGGTGGGGGCAAACTCGTAGGGAGCTTGCATTTCCCGCAATGACGAAGGCATTTTCGTGTCGTGCCCAATTTGTGTCTGCGTATCAGACATCACATGGACTGGCGGAGATTCAGGCTTTTCAGCAATACCAATTTCTTTGTACCCAAAATTTTTGGGGCCATTTTTTTCGCTTTCCGCGAAAATTCTTGCCGCTTCCCGGCTGCTGGTAACGTTCAGTTTCTTGCGAACTGAGCGCAGGCGCTCATTGAGACTGTTGGGAGTGATGTCGAGCTCATAGGCAGCGGTTTTTGCATCATAGCCACGCAAAAGCAGCCGCAAAACGACTTTTTCCTTTTCCGATAGCTGCTCTATATTCAATTGCCCCATCACGACCAAAGGTTAACCGAATTTTGGCCTCAGGAGAAGACTGTTTCACACTGACAGGATAAGCCCCGGAAAAAGAACGTGAAAAATCGCTTTCCGTATCAATTGCAATCACATTTACGAAAACACTGCTGATCAGGCGAATTTTGTCACTCTTCTTCTGCAGGAATCTCGTCAAAAATGATCGCCTGGTTGCGCCCGTGGCGTTTGGCATAATAGAGCGCAATGTCCGAGTTTCTGAGCAGTTCGCGCGCGCCAGTCTTGTTGTTGAGGCTAGCGATACCGGCAGAGAAAGTTAC